>NZ_JBNPWS010000029.1:0-64032 GCF_050433705.1 Paenibacillus sp. DS2015
TCCTTTTTCACTAGATGATAAAGGAAGGCTTGGTGAATGGCACTAAAGGTTTGTAGGATTTGAAAAGCTACCGCGTAGCGGTTTAGTTCAACATCAGATTAATCGCTTCCCGCTCGAACATTTGCTTCGCCTGGCGCGAATTGTAGGCTGTATAGACCGGCCCTATTCCCATTGCTGCCCAATCAGTATCCTCTTTAAGTGAATCGGTTAGCAGCTTCTCGTCATCTACAATTAATATACTTAGCATATTGAATAGCCTCCCCCTGCACTTAAATCTACCTTGAAGTTGGCGTGAACGGGAGCGAAATTTCGACGCTGGCTCCATGCGGCTGCAAGTTGCTTAGCACAACGGCCGCCTGATCTTCGTACAGCAGCTTTAGACGCTGTTTCAAATTCCAAATGCCGATATGCTCCCCTTCTTCATCGAGTATCCGCTTGTCATTGTCAACCTGTTGGATTACTCCTGCCTTAAAGCCCGGACCGGTATCCCAGACCTGAATCAACAAGACGGAATCCGGCGGCTCCATCATCTCCATATCGATATAAATCCAGACGGGATCATCCAGATTAACGGCATGTTTGATAGCATTTTCTACAAGCGTATGAATAATAAGAGGCGGGACGGGCGTTCCCATCAGGAAATCAGGCACCTTGATCTCATACTTCAACAAATCGGGATAACGCATCTCCTGAATGCGCAAATAATTTCTGACATGCTTCAATTCTTCTTCAAGCGAAACAACAGTCAGATTACTTTGGAACATATAGCGAAAATATTGGATCAGGCAAAGCGACATTTCTTCCATACGTACCGCATCTTTCATCCGGGCTAGCGTATGCATCATATTGAGCGTATTTATGAAGAAATGAGGCTTGATTTGCAGTTGCAAATGCTGAAGCTCCGCCTTTTGTTTATTCAGCTGTTCTTCGTATACGTTGATCTTCAAATTTTTTATTTGCTCCATCATGTTGTTGAACGTTTCGTTGACCAATTGGAATTCCATTGAGGTGGCCTCCTGCTTAATGTGCATATCCAAATTGCCCTGTTTAATCCGGTTCATAACTTTAATAAGTCTGTTCAATGGAAGCAACAATATTTTCCGGAGGAAGAGTAAACCAAGCAGAAGAATGACAATCGAAGCAAAAGGAAGAAAGTAAGAAATCATCTTTAACGTAGGCAAGTGTTGCAAAATCCTGTTTTCCGGAATAAAGGCATACAGGATGAAATTACCCTCATGTGATCGTTCACCGACGGAAATATAACGGCGCTTCGTTCCCGTCATATAGTAAGATGACGCATCAGGCCGAATTTCGATACCCTTTCCACTAACAAATTCCAATTTAGTGATTGTGCTTCCACGATCATCGGCAAGCAAAGCCGCACCCTGCTCACCTATCTCTAGCAAGTCCAGCGGTGTTTGCAAGGAACTGGCATTGAACCACGCCCCGACGATTGAAGCATTATTTAGCATAAGATAACGGACAATATACACCTGATCGCCGTTTTTCTGAACATACCAGTCTTTGTGGTTCCCGCTGACCGGGTTTGGGCTTTGGCTTATGGTCGCAGATACTAGGGATTTCATATACATGCGGTCGTACATGGTGGAACGGCTTGTAAACGAGTATAGAAAATTATCGTCGGAAGGAATGTACACAAAAAGCCCGTCCAGTACCGGATATCGCAAAATAGCGTTAGAGAGGTTGGTGTAGATACGTTGTGTAGATAAAGTACGCTGCTCCGGGTTTACCACAAATTCCAGATTCGACAAGTCCGGTTCAAGCATAATGCCGATGAGATAGTTGTTGACTTCCTGTAACCGGGCATCAAGTTGGTCCCGGTACAGGGACAGGAGGTCTTTGTTGGATTTGGCGACCTGATTGCGGACAACTTCAATCGCATAGAGATTTGAACAAATGATAAAACCAATGAGCGGTATGACGATCAGGAACAAGCCCGTTAACATTTTCATCCGGATGGATGATCGTCGAAAGTCCTGTAAGTGGAGCATTCTGATCCATCCCCTTCCTTGGATCCGGCGTTACATTTATCAATAAAAAAAGCGGATAAATAGCCTCTTATGTAGCGAAACTATTAATCCGCTTTAGACAACACTATACAGTTTATTGAACTATTGAATTAAAACTTACTCTTCGAGACAGCCTAAAATAACATCTTGTGCTAGAAGGGCATCCTTTAATTTCGGAAAATCCAGTTCACTGAAAGGTTTTCCCTCCTGAATAAAATGATCAGCCGCTACTCCTGCCGCTTGTCCCATTGCCATACATTGAGCTGAATTTCTTGCGGAAGCGTGCGCCCCATGCGTTGCAGACAGGCAGCGGCCAGCCACCAACAAGTTATTTACCTTTTTGGGAATAAGCGTTCTGAAAGGAATATGATAGAATCCGTCTCCTTGTACATATGCCCACCGAGTACCGACACCGGAAGTATGATCCTCGACAGGCGCACCGCAGCAAGCAATAGCGTCATGGAATTTGGCCGCATGGATTACATCCTCCTCCGTCAGGATATATTCCCCCAAAATACGGCGAGTTTCGCGTACTCCGATGTATTGGCTAGTAGAAATCAAAAACGAATGCTCAAATCCTGAAACTTCATTTTTTAGAAATCTTACGTACTCTTGTGTTTGTTTTCTGCCTTCAATCTCGGCGAGTGTCAGGGCAAAGGGATCAGTAGCATCCACGGACGGAACTCGGACCATATTCGTCTGTATGACCCCTAAATTTGGCGTCACATGCCAGGAACCATCTTCCCTAGGCAACGTATAATTCCCACTACGATTACCCTCTTTCATTTTGTTGACCAATTCTGCATGACTTGTTTTCTTGGCCTCTTCTACATTAACATTGCCCATATTAAATATGGTGGTCAGAGATTGAAGTTCATTCTCTTTGAGCTTTTCAAAAGGGGCACCGCTTCTTGCAGCGATATCTCCATCTCCGGAAGTATCAATATAACATTTTGCCTTGATTTGGGTTAAGCCGCTTTTGTTAGCGATGACAACTCCAACAATATTTCCCTCTTGTACATCTACTTGACATGCATACGTATGATACAGCAGCTTAACGCCAGCATGAATTGCCATTTCTTCATAAATCACCTTTAATTTTTCTACATCATAGGTAATCCCGGTCCCTGCTCCGTAAGTATTTGGCCGTTCAAAACAAGCACCTTCTTCGTACAACTTGGTAACGACCTCCCACGGAATTCCTCCAACGAGTCTTTGCTTCTTTTCCCCAGGTGTATAGAAACCATAAAATGTATCCACTCCGGTAGCCGTTCTGGAACCGCCCAAACAACCTTGTGATTCAATTAAAACAACATCCAGACCTCTTTTTGCCGCAGATATAGCGGCAATTGTTCCGGCAGCGCCGCCACCGATAACCAGTACATCCGTTTCCATAATATTAGTAGTCATTAAGTGAACCTCCCCTTAGAACTATGGTGGCAATATTGAATTCGATTAATGCATTTCTTCACTTGTTGTTCTACTATTGTGCTGTCCAACCTCCATCCACTGGCAGAACAACACCTGTCATAAATCTAGCCGAATCGGAAGCAAGGAACAGTATGGCATTGGCCACATCCTCGGGATATCCGACATGAGGAGCTAGAGGCTGAAAATGCGTGAGTGCTTCCCGTATAATCTCATCGCTAATTGCTCTTTGCGACATCGGAGTATCCAGCAAACCCGGACAAACAACATTTATCCGAATATTATCCTTTGCGTAGTATACAGCCGCCGCTTTGCTCAACGAGATGATAGCTCCTTTGCTAGCCGCATAGGCATGCGTTGTAAAATGGGCTTGTGCTCCGACTATGCCAAGAACAGAGGAGATATTAATGATCGATCCGCTCTTTTGATCCTGCATCATCTGTAGTGCAAAGTGGTTGGTCAAATATACGCTTTTGACATTCGTATTCATGACTATATCCCACCCCTCTTCCTTACACTCGGCAAGAGGTCCGTCTCCCCATTTTCTCCCGCTGATCCCGACGATATGAACCAGAATATCTATTCTTGAGTATTCATTCTTAATACAATTAAAGATGTGTTGAACGTCTTCGTGGTTGGTGACATCCCCATACAGCCCCCGGACCGCAGCGTCTCCCGTTGACCGTTGTTTCAATAACTGTACTGCCGAATCTGTTTCAGCCTCTGTTCTGCCAATCACAATAACCTGCGCTTTCCCTTCCATGAACCGATAGGATGTTTCCATACCGATTCCTCCGGTTCCGCCAACAACAACCACCACTTTGTTAGTGAAGCTCAATTGCATTCACTCCTAATTATCTAATTTCTATTTACTAAAAATTATAAATTACACTTATGAGTCAGTTAGTTCGTTAACCCTTTTGCTTCCTTTACAATACTAATCAGCCGATTGGCATTGGAAGTGATCTCTTGCAGATAAGATTCACTCATCTTATTCTTCATATTAACCAGTGAACTGCCTACGCCTACGCCAACAGCCCCTGCCCTAATGTATTCTCCCGCATTTGAAGCTTCTATGCCTCCGGTAACCATTAATGGAATGTGAGGAAGCGGACCATGCAAATCCTTGATGTAACGCGGTCCCGCAACGTTAATCGGAAAGACTTTGATAAGATCCGCTCCATACTCGTACGCATTTAGAATCTCTGTTGGCGTAAACGCCCCGGGAACACTAACAACTCCGTAACGCTTAGCCATAGTAATTACTTCTGGCGACATCGTTGGAGAAAAAACAAACTTAGCACCAGACAAAATTACCATCCTCGCAGTTTCTTTGTCCAATACTGTGCCGGCCCCAACAATCACGTCACTCACACAAGATGCAACTTTTTCAATCGCCGCCAAAGCTCCCGGGCTTTCAACGGTAATTTCCAGCAGTTTAACTCCGCCATTGCTCAAAGCGCGTGCTGCGGGTACAATATTTTCCGCTGTTGCTCCCCGTATAACCGCTACTACGCCTGTTGTCTTAATGACCTCTAAAGTTTCCATTCTTAACCCACCTTTATTTAATGCTCATGAATTAATACGACGGCATTTTCTCTCTGGTCATTACCTCTCTCTGAATTTGTTCAATTTTCCTTATATCGCAAGCTTTCCCCTCTGATTTTGGCCGTTAGTTTGCAATTTTTCGTAAAGCAAATGCCCGTTTGGGATTCTCCCTCATAATATCGTCAATAATACCTTGGGCATCTTGACCCTTATGTTCAAGAAATGTCCGGAGTTTGGGGATAAAAACTTTCAGTATATAATCAAGCCCAATAGTCCCACCATAGCCCTTATAATACCCTTTTCTGGAAAAATCCCCTCCCACCACGATTTGGGTATGGAGTCCCGCTTTGGCCAGTTCGGATATAAACTCGATTGAGCGTTGCTCCGTTTTATATTGAGGTTTGGGAATCGAATCGTAGCTTAGAAATGCGCCTCTTTCGACAAGTCTTTTGTGCAGTTCCAGATCAGGGTTCTGATCCAGATGGCAAAGCACGATATTCTGTGCAGGTAGTCCTTCCTCCAAGAATAAGTCAAGTTGCTCTTCAGCCATGGTTCCCTCCTGAGTATGTGTAGAGACGGGAACCCCGCTCTCTTTACTTGCCTGAGCGACAGCACGCAACCCAATTTCTTCCCATGGTGTTATGACATTAAGACTGGTACCAATTTTCAGAACACCAGGCAATATTCCTGTTTCTTCAACACCATTGTAAAGCTCGTCCAGCAACTGGGCAGTCACATCAACAATCTTTTGGTTTTCAAGTAGACTCCTGTTAAATGATCCTTTATTGAATCCTGCGGCTGCAATAATGTAAATACCGTATTTCACAGCGATTTCATTCAATTTCGCAACATCTCTGCCATAATCCACAGTCGTCATATCAACAATCATATTTCCGCCGGCAGCTTTAAAGAGCCGGATATCTTCACCTATTTCATCAACACTATCCAGAACCATTTCAGGTTTTTCAGCTGCTATAGTCGGTGTTGCATACGTATACAGATGTTCATGGCTATGAGCATAACTAATATCGCTAACCGGTATTTTTCCAGAAGTAGATTGAATATATTTTCCAGTCAATTTATTACCTTCTTTCTTCGTTTAGCCGCACTCTTTGAATTCTACTCTTATTAGTTCCTACTTATTGATTGCGCCACACTCTTCTGCGGTAATCGTCATAGGTCTCTTCAAAGATTTGTTCCGAGGCTTCTTTGCCGATAAAGTGTGCGCTTGTCAGCACCAGCGGTGGTTGCCCAGCTTGAGTCAACAGTTCGGCAGTACGAACCTTAATTAAATTCACAATATAAGTGTTAGCAATTGTGGATGTTGGCCCTACCGGATATTTCAAAGCGTCAATGTGAACGGCTGCATCACCAGGAGGAACACATGTATCAATGATAATATCTGCTAGATCAAGCAACTTCTTGCCGCTTGAATGTTTGGCAGCAGATTTAGTGCTATTCTCCACTCCCGTTATAGCTACTATCGGTAATCCGCGTTCACGTGCTTCTAAAGCCATATCAATAACAACGTTGCCTGTTCCACTAGTCGAGAATAACAGAAAACTGTCCTCAGGCTTAAACACAAAATTGCGCAAAATCCGGTTCGCCAAGCCCTCTATATTTTCGATGAACATCGCTTGACGCTGACCGTTCGCGCCTACCACCTGATTATGAAAAGTCATCGACAGTTCAACAATGGGATGAAAACCGGGATAACTTCCGTAACGCGGAAAGACTTCCTCAACGGCCATGCGCGAATGTCCAGATCCATACATATGCACCAAGCCATTAGATGCAATATTCCGTGCAAACAATTGCGAAGCTTTTTCAATGTTTTCAATCTGCGTATCGTGAATGTCCCGAATAATTTTTTCTCCTGCCTTGAAATAATCGTTATATACTTTTTCCATGTCTAGATCCCATCCTTTGATATAATTTATATTTAATCACCTTGTAGATGGTGTTAAGTAATACCTGTTTACTAATTCTTATGTCTGACATCCAATCATGGCTGCTCCGATAATTCCTGCATCATTTCCAAGTTCGGCAGCAATCACATGCGGAACGCCTATTTTCTCCGCAGCAAATGTATATCTAATTAATTTCTTCTTCAACGGATCGATAAGGTATTCACGCTGATTACTGATACCTCCGCCAACTATGATAACCTGTGGACGAAATATAACTATAAGTGTTGAAAGTCCAGCTGCCACATAATTAATATACTGATCTATAAGTCCAAGCGCGGTTACATCTCCAAGCTGTGCCGCATCAAACACCATCTTCGCATCTACAGCGTCCGTATCGTTTTCGCATAGATCATTAATAATACTTTCCGGATGTTGCTGCATGGTTTCTTTGGTCCGTCGTATCAGTGCTGTCGCTGATGCATAGGATTCAAAGCAGCCATATTGGCCACAGGTGCATTTAATTCCTTCATATACAAGCTTTGTATGTCCAACTTCCGCCCCCATATGGTCACTACCGTTGAATATTTGCTTATCCATAATGATACCGCCACCAACACCTGTCCCAAGTGTCACCATCAATGCATTGTCATATTTGCTAGCTGCACCTGCAAGTACTTCTCCAAGTGCAGCACAATCTGCATCATTTCGTATAAATACAGGAACTTGAAAATGCTTTTCCATCTCTTTTGGTAGAGGTACATTTTCCCAGTTTAAATTATTGGCATGCACCAGCATGCCCGTTTCCGGATTTATGCAGCTTGGTGTCCCCAGTCCAACCGATACAATCTCACTCATAGAAAGATTAGCTTTATCGACGACATCATATACCGCCTTTGCAATATCAGCTATGAGTTCCTCAAACGTCTTACTCGCATAAGTTCTAACATGATGCCTTGATATAATCTGATAGTTTTCATCTACGACTCCGGCGGCAATATTAGTACCACCTAAATCAACACCAACATAATATTTCATGTCACTCCTGCTTCCTTAGGATAATAAAGTCAGTGCATTCAAATAATATTTTTCATTATTCACTTCTATTATATTGCCGGAACAACAAGTTATCTTTGCCCTTGTTTACAAACAATTGCACTATCTTCAGATATCACATACTATATTTATTGAGAAGTTATATTTGAATGAGAACAATTGCACATTTAGACAAATTAACATCACTATATATAAAGAGGGAATATTCGATGGAATACAAAACTGAATTGATAACTCTAGAAAAAAACTTTCCATTCGCAGTGTTTAATGGAAAAGGGTTTTCTAGCGATGATTACAAAAACGAAAAAATGTCAATGCACAATCATCATTGTTTGGAGATCAATTATGCTATGGCATCTGGTGGCATATATTACATCGGCGACAGCACTTATCCCATTGAAAAGAATGATATATTCATCATCAATAATTACGAATACCACGCTGCTATGAGTACCTCGAAGGATATGAGACTCAAGATCATTGTATTTGATCCTGACCTGATCTGGCAGAATGAGCAGATGGATTATCAGTATATTAAGGCATTTTATGAATGGACAGACGACTTCAAGCATCGTCTGTCCATTGACAATCATATCTCAGAAAATATAGCCCATATTATTTTTGAAATTGAACATGAATGGAATTCACAAGCAACCGGATATAAACTCGTTATAAAGGCGCTCCTTCTAAAGCTGCTCGCAATTCTGTACCGCTGCTTCGAGGCAACCAGCCAGTATTCTGAAAAGGTGCTTCAATTTCAAAATGAATATATACGGATTATTGATGCAATCAACTATATAGACAAGCACTTTAAAGAACCTATAACACTTAATCAATTAGCTAATATAGTACACATGAACCCAAACTATTTTTCAACATACTTCCATCAAGTAATGAATTATCCAGTATCCTCTTATATCATTAAAAGAAGGTTAAGATATGCCTGCCTCAAGCTCACTACTTCTGAAGAAAGTATAATTAGCATAGCTGTTGACTCCGGGTTCAATAATGTATCTTACTTTAATCGAACCTTCAGAAAGCATTTCGGGATGACTCCACAAGAGTATAGAAGGCAAATTTATTAGGCAGATCGTTCGTTCAGTCTCAACCAGCAGTATAAAATCCAGGCGTGGGGATGAGCGCAGAACACCGGTATGTTGGAATAGTCGTTGGACTGGTCCGGTAATCCCTCTTCGGGAATCAGTGATGACTCCACATTGTCAGCTGCGGACCAGTAAGACGACCAATATTCTGGGAAAGACTTGGCATAGTTGCTGAACGTCATGTTCTTTATCAAACGCCTTGCTTCCGCTTTATCAAATTGTGATACTCCCAAGATGACAGGACCGTTCAATGCCCACCAGAATCCTCCGTTTTCCCGTGAGCCTTTATCAAAGTGCTCATCTTCAAATTCAGGCGTTTCCTGTTCACGGGCGCCTAACTTTTCTCCAGAATAGACCCTTTGAAGCATTTCATTGTACAATACTTTTTTCCGTGGTTCCGGAAGCTCGTCTATCAGCAAAGTATAACCTTGAGGTTCAAGAAACATATTGTCATCACCATATGCTTTACCATTGAAATACATCCGGCGAGGAAATGTTCGATCGCCCAAGTCCTTCATAAAAGCCTCCAGAACAGACGAACGGTACAGCTTCATACTTTTGCAGAGCTTTTCAATTTTCGGTCTGGAGGATTCCATTGCCGGTATGTTTCCCGCATTATGCAATTCAGGAATTAAATCTTGGAGAATGCTGATTGCCATAGCAGAGTTCATGTGCGACTCACCGGTGAATAGAACAGTATTGTATGGAACATCAACGATATAATAGACAGCGTCATTCCAATCCGAATTGAGCAGCCTGACCAGACCGTGAGAACCTACTCTGATATCATCACGCAAGAATATAAAACATTTTTCCAACAAATTTAGTACGGTCGTCTTGGCCTGATTAACAACCGGATAAGGTTCAACCTCATCTTTCAGAAACTCATAATCCCCGGTGACCCGCAGATACTCGGAAAGCAGCATAAAGAAAAACAATTGTTGGTCGCTCGCAAAGTATCTCTCATTACCGGCATATCCATTGCCTTTCTCCATCAAAAGGATATCTCCGAACGGTGTAGTTCGCTTGAGCATATAGCGAAGTACACTACGCGCAAGCTGCGGATTGTAGTAAACAAGCGGAAGTGCATGTTGGAAGTTATCCCGAGCACTGGCGTGAACTCCCCAATCGTAATCGTATATGGTACCCTGAGGAATTTTAGTCTCTTTATAATAATCGCTGTAGGTTGCCATTGCTTCCAGAGTGTAAGCGTGCCATCTCAATTCCTGCCTTAGCTCATCGTCCTGCTCGTCGTCAAATGCAGGAAGAACCTCCATCCAGTATTCGGAAAAAGCAGAAGCCGGGGCATGCTCAACGGAAATGTATCCGTTTTCAGGTTCCACCGTCAGTTCCTTAATAATACTTCCAATTGAAGAGGCCCCGTCCTCAAAGGCAAAACCAATGATCATTCGGATTACTTTCTTTTCACCGGCTTGCAATGTAAACGTATGTCTTGCAGCAATTTCATTGTTACTATCAGACAAGGCCGCATCACCTGAAACCGATTGGATGAACAAAGATGGAGGAAACCCTTCGTACATAGACATGGACTCCCTGGATGGGAACAGTAGCGGATCCTCCGATATACTTTCTGTATTGACACCGATCAGATGATTTTCTTTATCATAGAATATAGAATTAGCGTATTTTACCTTTTTGTTTTCAGGAGGTACTGCTTGGTATTGGATTTCCTCGTAATTTGCGGTTACCGCTTCAGTATAAGCTAAATCCACCATTTGGCTGGCTCTGTTGCAGATCGTCACAGTGAGCAGGAAAGCCGATGTCCCGTTATAAGGAGTGCTCGACGGCTTTACGGATAAGTTTCTTTCAACCGACAGGTCTCCGATAGCGTAAGAATAATCCGCAAAACCGCAACCGAATATGCGTTTACAGACAGACGGATCAGCCGCCAGGGAGTTAATACCAGTCAACGGGATGGACTCCTTTACACTCCCTCTGTCCAGAATTTCCAGCACAGATCGATTCATCCCGGAATTCCTCTTTACGCCTTGGTTCACACGTCCCCAGGACCGTTGCCCCGTAATCAGCTCATACTCACCGCTGACATGAGTAAAAAGCGTCAGTTGGTAATTTCCCAGCAGGAACCACGGGTCATCAGGCAATTTCACCTTTGTACCGTCGGGTAAAATAGAGGAATACGGAATTTTTCCAATGTAATTAAAACAAGGCATTCCTTCTGCATCCCTCATCCAATTACCTATTTCGTTGTTATGAGCACCCGTGACGTTTTGAATAGATGAGACACTTGAATGAGTAGACGACATCAAATCTTTTTCCACTTTCTGATGAGCTGTGTTATTCATCTTTATATCCATTCCTTTCGCTTTGTTCAAGGTATAAACCGTTTTTTTAAAATTCGCCTCAAACATAATTTATTGTATTTTTAAATTCAGAAGCAACCGTAGCGCCACCCGACACAATCCTTGCACTACGGGCAGTCATAGGGGTCATTCCTACTTCCTCAAAATAATAATCAAAACGACGTATTTTTTGCTTTTTCTCAATCGCTTAAATAGTATAGACCTCCTCTTTTTCTTTTCTTTTCTTAACTATTATTATATTTCCAGCACAAAACAATATCTTCACCTCTATTCACAATCACTTACACTATCTTCAGATTTAATATATTACACTTGCTTAGGAACTATTTTCATGCAAAATGAACTGCAAGTTTGGGACAAGTTATTTTGTATTGTTATTATAATTTTCCAACTGTCTTGAATCTTATTTCCTTTGTATATAAGACCCAACTAAGAAATTCAACGCGTCTGCTGTTTGAATCCGAGTCGATCATTCGTTCCTATCAAGCGCTGCAGTATAACTGGTCTCCGCATGGCAAAAAACACAGAGTGCCGACATATGGCAAGCATTAGCATCCAAGTTGTTCGGAGCGATTAATTAACCACAAACCCGGGCAAATACATCACCAGGAAGAAGGAAAAGCAGATATTGCGAATTGGATTCGATTTCTATACGCTCTGCTCTTAGAGAAGGAACAAACTCACTTGCTTTATGCCGCCATATAGCCCTAATCTCAATCAGGTCGAAGGATTACGCCTTTGGCTCAAAGCAGATGTGGTCAACAATGTCTTTTTTGAAAAATTCTATCGGATTAAGCTCCATGTGGGTCAATTCATGAGACGAATCAATAAACATCTCTGATGGAAATAATAGATTGACTGCTCATCATGTTATGATCTTAATTGTATTTTAGAAAGATCTATCATAGGTAGCCTAGATTTTCGGATATATACTAAATCTAAAGCATGAATAACAAATAGTTGATTACTCAGGAAGGTTAATTTATGGAAACCTAACGACAATATAGATTCAATAAATCAATTTCATGATACCGGGATTTTCAATCATAGTGATCAAGGGAGATTCACAGGAGTTTACTACTTTGATGTTGAGGAAATAAAACCTTTTATGGAGAGTAATGGGTTTGAAACGATGGCTCTGATTGGTTCTACGAATATTGGTGCAATATTGACTAACGAGCAACAACAATATTGGGCGGAACAGTCCGAGGAAGAGTATAAGAAATTTATTGATTTGTTAATTAGAACGGCTAAAGACCCCTCCGTCTTAGGCGTCTCATCTCATTTATTATATATAGGAAGAAAAACGTAACACACCTCGGACTGATTGTCACAACCTGTCTTACCACCGAATTTGTTTCACTAGATCAATCATCATTTCTCGATGACTTAGGCTCATTGTCCATTGATTGATTTCCTTTATTATATGTTCTAAATTGGTATATCCTTTGGCCAATCCGTTTAACCGGGCAGCTAAGGTAGAGCTCAATAGATCATCTTGAACAGGATACAGAAGCGTTAGTTTCTCCATCGCGTTCGGATATCTTTTCAGATAATACTTCTGGTGCCTATCTTCTGCAAGCGTAAATCCACAAAAAGGGGACACCTCTGTTTCAGGAACCCCCATACCCAGCTTCTGTCTTTTCTGTATAACATGCTGTATCGTTACTTGCTGCAACTTATTGTGATATAACAACAGGGATCTGTACTGCCGTCCTCTATAATCATTGATATTCACAGGATTATGGTTGCTCCAAAACACATCTAAGATTTCCTCAAAGCTTATTATTATAGGATCGAAGTCGCATTCGACCGTCTCCGTATGGTCTCCCATCTGATGATACGTAGGACTCGTGGAGGTTCCCCCAGCATATCCGACACGTGTTCTAATGATACCTGGTAAATGACCGAACAAAGCCTCTGGACTCCAAAAACAGCCCATACCCAGAGTTGCAGTATGGACCTTATCCTGCGAAAATGACAGTGCGCTGACGCTATCTTCGATGTTGCTCTGATTGTTCATCTCTTGCCCTCCGTTGGTGAGCGATTATTTCATCTGATCTGCAGAATCGATATAATGCTATTGATTCGCGTAAGCTTTACCACGCTTGACGATTTGTGATTCGTACATATTTACTAAAGTGCTGATAATAAATGCAGGGGACTCCTGGCCTCTTTTGTCACGGTGCCCCTGGATATGAGCATCGCTTTTCTCCCAGTTTTTCCAATCCTCCTGAGACTCCCAACGGATTACCACAACAACCTCTTCATTATCTTTACTCTTCTTATTGACCATAACGCTAATATCTATTAAGCCCTCCATATGATCAAGTGGGCCTTCCTTGCTAAAACGTGCAATCACCTTATCACTATTACCCTTTTCTACTAAGATCGTTCTATTCTGTACAAACAAAGTTAACGCCTCCTTATGCTCCTATGTGGATAAACGAATTCAACCTGGCAAGCCGAAGCCATCATGTTATGTCTATTTTATGTGATACTGATTATCATTGTCAAAAAAGGCGTCTCCATCAGAAGAGCTTGCCTGCTCGGCAACCGCAGCTCTCTCTGGAAGCACCTTGCCATATAGGACTCCATAATCTTATGAAAACACCAAAATAGATCAGTTATTAATAAGCAATACTTCCTTCTGCTGATGTAGGGGATAATTCCTCCGTAACATCTTTTCCACCGCCAAAATTAGTAAAAAGAGCACCTATCGTATAAATGGGGCCCCACGGGAATCCCCACCAACCGAGCAGCAGACTTATTAGTGTAAACTTTAAGCCTTTGCTAACAGCACTCATATGCGGACCTATGTAGTACACATCTGAATTTCTCCGAAATGTCATAAATATAATAGAAATACAGTAAGTGTAGGTAACAAATTTCCCACCTTGTTGCAGTTCATACTCCAATGTTTCTTGAGATATCCCATCCAAACCATTAATTTTCATATGTCCATTTACCTCCGGACCGTCATTTTTACATATATATACAACTATATACAACATGATCGTAACAGAGTGTTCACATATTGCACAGGGAATTCAATCCATTTTCCGGGAAATAATTACTGAAAGAGCCCAGCCCTGCACATGGGCTGAGCTCTGATGATCGGGGTGAACCATGGCGGTATGGTGCACCCTTATTCTCATTTATTCAATATTTCCTCCACCACTCGCAACAGCTCTAATGGACTAAATGGCTTGGGGATGAATCTGCTAACTCCAGCATCCAAGGCTTTCGTCCGATCCGAGTCCTGTGCCTTCGCTGTAAGCATAAGAATCGGCATCCTATTCTTCTTGTCCTCTGGAAGCTGTTCCAGTACTTCCATTCCTGTTAGCTCTGGCATCATATAATCAAGAAGCATCAGGTCATAGTGAGCTTGATTTAACTTCTCAAGAGCTATCCTGCCATCCTCCGCGATATCTATCTCTACATCTAAATCTTCAAGCGTATCTGAGATTAGCATACGAAGGATTTCCTCGTCGTCCACAATCAATATTCTCTTCATAGAACCTCCATAGCTTATTTATTTAGTATCTTTTTCACTAATCGTTCTACTCTTGACAGCAACTCTGAGATTTGGAAAGGCTTAACGATATAGTCATCCGCTCCATGCTGTAGCGCATGAATAATATCCGTTTGATTAATTCTAGCGGTTAGCATCGCAACCACAATATTACGTTCTGGATATTCCTCACGAAGCTTGTTTAGCACTTCTACTCCGTCCATTGTCGGCATGGCGCCATCCAGCAAAATAATATATTTATCTTGCTCTGAGTACCAGTCCGAATGAATAAATTGGAGACCGTCTTCATATCCCTTCACCAACACTTGTATATTCTTATTCTGTTGCCACTGTAATAAATGGGTGACCACGAGATCACGGATCAACGGATCATCGTCCACAACAAGGATATTCAGCCGTGGCTGGTTATGATTATTAATCATTTGTGGTGAGAATAGAATCGTCTGATTCCTTCCCGATTGTTTCCCTAAATAAAGGGCTTGATCCGCCTCTTTAACCAACTTATCTATATGTGCGTTATCCTTTTGACTATCGGTTATTCCTGCTGAGAAAGTAACCATAAAGTGCTGACCCGCGGATGAGAATACATGAGCTAAGAACTGCTCCCGTATATGCTGTAGGAGTTCTAGAGCTTGCTCCCTGTCCGTGTTGGGAAGAAGAAGTGCAAATTCCTCTCCACCATAGCGACAAAAAATATCTTCCTCACGTTTCATATCCATGACGATTGCAGCAAAACTTCTTAGCACCTCATCCCCCATAAGATGGCCATAGGAATCATTAATCTGTTTGAAGTGATCCAAGTCCATAATGACAACAGAAAACACAGCATTCGTTCGCAAGAAATTCGAAATAAGCTGTGAAATCATACGATTGAAATGTTTGCGATTATAGATTCCCGTTAACTCGTCAATAATGATAGAATGCTCCCATTGTTGCTTAATTCGAAACCGATTATCTATTAAGGCAATCAATAGCTCTGAATCTATGGGTTTGCCGAAAAAATCCATCGCTCCCGAGCGATAAGCATGAATTCGGCGCTCTCTCGTATCTTCGCTACTAATGACAATGATCGGTGAATGTTCAAGTTGAGATTTCTCTACAATTTGCTTAAGAACATCCATACCATTCGTATCTGGTAGAAGAATATCGAGAAGAATCATGTCAGGTTTCCAATCGTAGAATAGCTTTAATCCCCGCTCTGCTGTTAATGCGATATTAACTGGATAGTTTCGTTCCTCCAGTATCCCTTTTAGATAAGCAGCCAGATCAACATCATCATCAATAATCAGAATTCGATTTCCTGATAGATCTGATAACGCGATATGTTGAGTAAATACACCCTCCGAAGGGTTACCCTCCGTAAGATGAGTTGGAACATCGTCTAACAGAGACTCTAGCAACGCGTACCATTCCGAATACTTGAAATCCCGGGTACCCGTATCTGAGAACAAATTCAACTTAAGCTCCGCTTCTTTCTCTATTTCCTTCATTCCGATCGTTCCCGCTGTACCCTTAAGATTGTGCAGGAATCGATAGATTTCCTTTTCTTCTACAGAGACTTTGTTCGCCCATTGATCGAAGGAGCTTCTGATCCTTTGTTCGACAAGTGGCTTATATTTTTCTATAATCAATAGATTTCTCCTTACACATGATAGCTTCAATGGTCTCAATCAACTTAATCGGCACATACGGTTTTATTAAAAAATGAGTAATGCCCCATTGCAATGCTTTCTTCCTCTCTTCGAAGGCACTGGAAATAATGATTGGGATTCCCTTAAGTCTTTCAGAGGTTCTCATTCGCTCAATAACCTCCCAGCCACTCATTTCCGGTGATAACTTTAAATCTAGGATGATAATATCGGGTTGATGATCCTCCATTGCACGAATCGCGCTCAACCCGTCCGAGAATACAGTTGTGCGATATCCCCTCTCCATTAACTCATCTTGAAGCATAAGCGATAAACTGTAATCGTTCTCCACAAGCATTACATCTAAGGACACGGCTTCATGAGCATTGCCTACAGTTTGACTCACACTTGTCTCGACGACTGGCCTCACATAAACAGGAAGAATCATTGAAAATGTGCTCCCTGTTCCCAATTGGGACTTCACGCTCACATCACCATGATGTTGATTGACAATTTCTTTCACAATAGCGAGCCCTAGTCCCGTCCCCCCGATTTCACGCCGATCGGAATTATCAACACGATAGAATTTGGCAAAAAGACTCGAAAGAGCTTGTTCGGGAATCCCTAACCCCTCATCTGCAACCTCAATCCACAGACTATCTCCCTCTTGGCGAGAGGATATATGAATGTCACCACCGGCTGGTGAGTACTTGATCGCATTACTCACCAAATTGACCATCACTTGAAATAACTTGTCCCGATCACCGAGCACCCATGCCGTGTCCTCAGTTGCTCCCCAGATGATTCTATGATTCGTTGTACTGGCTTGCTGTAATTCCTTAACTTCCTCTATAAGAGGAAGGATATCTATCGGCTTCAATTCATAGAACTGCATGTCATTTTCCATTCGTTGTAGATCTAGAAAATCGTTGACCAACTGCGTCAATCGTTTGGCTTCCTGATGAATCGTAGTCATATATTTATGCTGGCGTTCAGGCTTTAATTGCCGATGCAGCAATAGCTCCGAGAAACCAAGAATGCTAGCCAGTGGTGTTCGTAATTCATGGCTTACAGTGCTAACAAATTCCGATTTCATTCGGTCTACCTCATGCTCCTTAGTGATGTCCCGATGAACGAGTAGAATACCAAATTTCTGCTTATTTCGGAATATAGGTTCCCAATAGATTTGAATATATCGAGTATCCTGATTCTTGAGCACATAATTCATACTTTGGGCTTGTTCGGTTCCATCCATTAACGCATTTCTAATGAATTGAAATAATAACTCAGAATCCTCAATCTTGGGAGCCAAATGAGTCAGGAAATCTTGTAGAGGAACTCCCTTCAGCTCAGAGTCTTCATAGGAAAGCTCCATCAGATCATATAACTTCTGGTTGACCTGGAGAGACTGCCCCTCAAGGTTCATTAGCTGAACGCCCTCTTGAATTGTATTCAACATATCCTGCGTCATCTGCCGCTGCCCTTCCGTTACTTCGAACAACTCCAGCTTATCAAGTGATAGTGATATTTGCCCGGCCAAACCTGCTATTTCTTTCTCATCTCGCTTCTCAAGCACACTGCCCACACGAGTTAACACCATACAAGCCGCGACGTCCCCATTCCCCTTCAATATAGGAACGAAGATATCGTAAGCCTGCACGGCTTCTGTAATATAACCCTTCTCTCCGATTGTCGCGTCCCTTTTCCGGGAATACAATTGTTTACTATACAAGGATCGAACTGCAACGCTCTGCCCAAATCCATCCACAAATTGTAATGCTTCTTCTTGCGAGATCCCATGAGCCGCATAATCTTTCGAATCATTCATTAATAACAGAATGCCTTTGTCTGAACGGGTAATTTCCACAACATTACGAATAATGCTGTTCAGAAGCTCTTTTTTGTCCAACGTATTGGCCAATGATTGCATCAACAAATTACGCTTGTTCAAATACACCTCATTCTCTTCCATATTACCAAGTGCCATCTGAAGCTCATCCTGCTGAGCTTGTAATTCATCCTGCTGAGCTTGAAGCTCTTCATTCTGAGCAAGCAACTCTTCTTCCTTTTCTTGAATCTCATAAATCATATTATTCAAGGATCTAGACAAGAGTCCGATTTCATCTTTACGAGCCAAGATTTCTTCCTGTATCGTCTCACCCTTGATGTAATTCAGTGCATAATGAGATAAGCGGCCTAACGGATCTCCAATATCCTTCGCTAACCTTCGAGTTGTAACGATAGATATAATAAGGACGACAATAATATATACGATAAAATAGATCCCTTGGAGGAACAAATTCCGGAGCAACTTTTGGCTCTCATTATTAAGTTGTACTCGGATTTGTTTCTCTGACTGTTCGGCATAGAGAATAATATCGTTAACAGGATTACTAGCCCCAAGCGTAATCAGCTTACGTAGTGACTCATAATCTTCATTCTCAGCATACACGACCCCTTTGGGTACGATATTCGTTAAATAATTATCAAAGAAGGTTTCCACACGTTGAACAAGATCCTGCTCTTTATCACTTAGAGGAGTACTCTTGATCGCAGCTAGAGACTTGTCCAGTTCCTCCTTGGCCTTAAATATCTGCTCATACTCATAACTATCCAAGTATGCGAAATAGCCCCTTACTCTCAAAATAATTTCATTGGTATGGCTAGCAATATCCGTAATGTGTTCCTGACTTGTGCTCAAGTTACGGGTTGTCTCATCATAACTCTTAACAATCAGGAAGGTGCTCCATGGCACGATGATGGCACTGATCAGAATGAGCAAAAGACTGACGACCATCATAAAGGTTATTCTTCTCTTAATACTATGTTTCATGAATTCTAGCATTCTACCCATTAAAATGATCTCCCTCGATAATCTTTAAACTCTTATCATTCGACAATATTCGCTCTTAACCTTTAAATAATGCAGGAAAAATTTTCATAAAACAAGTACCTATCTCTCTTATTGATGCAAGGGAGATGAGGAATTGTTTGTTGTTCTCCCAATAAGTAAAAAACATAGAAAAGACACCCCAAGGGGTGCCTTTCGTCTTGACCACAAGCAGGATGTAGATAATAGCTTCTTCCCTACGAATAACAACGCACTTCGTAGATTGCTGCTGAAGGATCTCCGTTTGTGGATTGAATTAAGATACGCAAGCGGTTCGTCTTAACAGCCGCTGAGAGCTCATGTTTACGATGACGTTGATAATTACCTTTCACTTCTAAGACGGTTACCCAACATCCATCTCGCTCTGTTTGAATCTGATAGTCTTTGGCACACTGAGGATCATAATAAAACGGTGAGTAAGCGTGATATTCCCGTATCAGATGTCCAGGGAATGTCAATTCAACCGTACCGATACTCTGCACACCATCCCACTCTAGCTGTAACCATTGCGACAACGGTTCGCTACTATCGGATTTCCACATATTTGTATATTCGTGCGGACGAGTCGCCCCGTTCGTAACATTAGACCCAGGATAACAAGGCTGAGCAGGCTCCACCTTGAAACTCATCGTTACCCCATTATCATACCTCCGCATCTTGCCCATACCCATCTCAAAAGCAGACATATGACCCGGTTCAATTCTGCCCGCCCGGTGCCATGTCACTGCCTCATTGGCAAGTAGATCGATCCGAATATAACGACCAGCCTCCAGACCTGTTGACGCCCCCAAGTCTACTGACCAATCAATCCAGATCTCCTGACCCATTGGAACTTCCAGAGTCGTTTCGGCAAGCGCTTGCCCTGGTTCGACTCGATAGTCCCAGATATCATTCACACGATATATTTTAGCTTGTATATATTGTACCTGATTAGATTCATTCGTTAGACATACAGAAACCTTTTGCAGCTGTGGCGTTCCAATAGCAATCCATTGTCCTCTGCGGCTATGCAGAAGATCATCCGCCGTGGCATGGTTCTGGTCTCTCCATACCGCCAGACCCTGATGTGCCCCTTCACTGCGGGGACCTACGCCTCCTAGAGCATGCTCACTACTAACCGAAACTGTAGCAGTTCGCGCCAAGTCGTGCGCGTCCTCATTCCGTACATTTGGTAAAAAACACCCATCTCTAAGAAGTTGCTGTTGGAGCTCTCCCATCCATTTACTCGTTACTTCAGACACAAGCGTACTGTTGGCTATGGCTAACGCCGCAGCCGTTCCAGCAGCTTGGCCAAGTAGAGCTGTCGTGGACATAACCCTTACGGTACCTAGAGCTGCATGTGTCACGCTAACATTCCGGCCAGCCATCATTAAATTGTCAACATCTTTAGAGATCAGAATGCGCAGTGGAATTCCATATGGACCGCAGTAGCTCTTAATTGCATATTCGCTGCTATCTTTGTAACCTTCCGCGCTAGCAGGCTCACTGTTCTCGGCCAAGAGGCCTCCTGGTGTATGAAGGTCAAGAAACCAACCACCAAAAGCAATCTCATCATCGAACACAGTCCGTTGATCTGGATCATGTTCCGTCATAAGGTATTGACCCATAATTCGACGACTCTCGCGTTTGCCTGGTACCTGACCAATCCAGTCCAAAGCATAATTGGCAGCTTTCTCTTTGAGCTTCGGATCTTTGTTCTTTATCCAATCCCATACCCCTAACGCATGACGGGTCAACTCATGGCGAATATCCTCTGAATCATAGATCGTATCATACGGCACACCAATCTCTAGCCACCAATAACCTCCACGCATTTCCTTGGGCAAACGCCCCTGATCGTAGAAATAGCTGGCATCTTCATGCTTCACAGCCCATTCCGGTGCTTTATATGGAACAGGGTAACCCATATCTACCGCTTTGAAGTGGATGGAATTGCCCATCGTATCTTTACTCGCCTTCTCAGGAGCATGATATTCATTAAATTCATCCTTACCCTCCGAACCCATCCGCCATTCGCAGCCTGCCAAATCAGCGACTACTCCATCTCCCGTACAATCTATAAAGATGCCCCCACGAATCGTAATAATCGTCTCCGCGTTGGCCACTCTGCATATAATAGCGGATATTTGCCTCTCGCTACTCTTCACGACCTCCTGCACCGTTGTATTAACATGAAAGGATAAGTTAGGCGTCCCCACTGCCATATCATACATCGTCAAATCCCACACACTATTCGTCCAGCCATTCTCAAAAATAGACTCATGGTTGCGCGCACGTTCTTCAATGAGAAGCTCCGAAATGATTCCCGTCTCACGTGCGTAGGCATGAAACGCAGCCGCACCGTGAGGCGTAACACGAACCTCGGAGGAACTGTTGCCGCCGAATACCGGACGGTCTTGAACCAGACAAGTCGAAGCCCCTTGCCGTGCAGCTGCTACCGCCGCACAAAAACCTGCCATTCCGCCACCACACACCACTACGTCATAATGCTCTTGAATAGATTTCATACCATTATCCCTCCGACTTCTGTCAATGTATCTTCAGTCTTAGTCTTTAGTCTTTAGCCTTTAACAGCACCGTCTGTCATTCCTTTAATGAAGTACTTCTGTAAGAATAGGAACAATACAATAACAGGAACTACTGCAATCACGGAACCTGTTATGATTAAATCCCAAGGTATAGTAGCTGCATCGGTCTGGAACATTGCAATCCCAACTGGAAGTGTTCTCATGCTCTCGTGGTTGATAACTAGAGATGGCCACATGAAGTCACCCCAGGTCCACATGAACTTTATGACCGCCAGTGTGCCAAGTGCCGCAAATGAGTTAGGTAAAATGATTCTAAAGAGAATTCCAATGCGACTGCAGCCATCAATCATCGCTGCCTCATCAAGTTCCTTGGGGATACTCATGAAATTCTGTCGCAGTAGAAAAATCCCGAATGGACTGATTAATAGCGGTACAATTAACGCTTGATACGTATTCACCCAATCCAGTTGCACCATCAGCAAGTAAAGCGGTACGACGATGACCTCGGACGGAATAATAAGCGTACTTAGGATAATAAGAAACACAGCATTTCTTCCCTTAAATTCCAACCTTGTTAGGGCATACGCAGCCAAAGTATCGAACAGTAGATTACCCGCAACTACAACACCGGATACAATCACGCTGTTCATGAACCATTTTCCAAGTGGATACTTACCTAGAACGGTTTTGTAGTTCTCAAAGTAAAACCAGTTATCAGGAAATAGATGAAACTCCGTGGATACAATGCGCTGAACTGGCTCCAGGGAACTCTTTAACATAATGTAGAAAGGAAACAACGCGAATACAGAAATCAGGATCAGAATGACGTAAGATAGCCAATTCCTCTTATGGGCCTTTCCTATCATTTGTCATCCCTCCCCACAATGCGATACTGCAAGAACATTAATATTAGAACAATTACAAACAGAATGACGGATGCAGCCGTTGCAATGCCGACCGATTCAAGCACACGTTGATAGATATAAGTAACCAGCGTGATTGTCGACGTTCCTGGTCCCCCTTGCGTCATGACCCACACTTGGTCGAACACCTTGAACGAATTGATCATCAACATCGTGGTAACGAAAAATGTCGTCGGCTTGAGCATCGGTAGAGTCAGCTTCCAAAAGGCCTGCCAACGGTTAGCACCATCAATGTGAATCGCCTCGTACAGTTCCCCTGGGATTTTCTGCAATCCTCCGACGAAAATAATCATATACAGTCCGAAATCCTTCCAAACACTAAGCAGTATTACCGTCGGCATCGCCAGACTCTTATCGAACAGCCACATTTGTGTTGGAAGTCCAAACCACTCCAAGATCGAATTGATGGCGCCGAAGCTCGGCTCGAACATGAGCTTCCAGACAATACCCGCGATCGCCATGGGAATGACTACCGGTACGAACTGCATCGTTCTAAAGAATCCGACTCCCTTCATTTCGCGACTAGCTACTAAAGCGATGCTGAGCGCCAGTGCCAAACTGCCAAACACATTAAATAAAGTAAAATAGAACGTATTGATTAACGTTTTTCTAAATACCAGATCATCGAATATTAGATATTTATAATTACTCAAGCCGACATACTGCTTTTCCGAGAAGAAATCCCACTTTACAAAACTATAAGAGAATGCTTGCAACATCGGATAAAAGATAAACATTCCGATAATGATTAACGCCGGTAGCACAAGCAACCACCCGAGAAATTTTTGGTTATTTTGCAGTTTGAGCATCGTACCGCTTCACCTCGACCTAACTAGATCTCACCGGAATATGAAGCGGCAAATGCCAGCATTTGCCGCCCCTGCAACCAGTGGCGCAGTTTGTTATTTGCCAATTGCTTGGTTAATCCGTTTATCTAGGTTACTTAATGCCTCTTCAGGGGTGACATCTCCGATGATTGTCGAAAGTAGTTCCACCTTCTGTGCATCCCACCGAGCAGAGTAGCCTACGCGGCCTTGGATACTTAGATCAGGGGAGCTCGCCGCCAATTGGGCATAGATAGCATCCCAATTCTCTTTATCTGTATCAATTTTTTCTTGAATTTTTTGTTTGGTTGCTGCATCAATTTTATCCAGATTGTATGGTGGGATCCCCATACCATTATCCATAAAATCAACGGAATTTTCCGGTGAAGCGAACCACTCAACAAACTTACCAGCAGCCTTCACATCCTTCGAACCTGCATTGATGCCGATCCCGTGTCCTCCCACATAAGACGCGGACGAATTTGGACCCTTAGGCATTGGAGCCATCCCCCATTTACCTGTCAAATCCGCATTTTCCGACCATTTATTCACATCGCCGACATTCTGAACGAAGAAGAACATGGCTATTTTTCCCTCTGCGAACCCCGTAACAGAACTTGGTCCGACTGTAGAAATCCCTTCAGTATAGAAGCTTTGTAAATAATTCAGCGCTTCAATCCCTTCCGGTGAGTTCATCCCCGATTTCCCTTCCGCATTAATATAGCTACCACCCGATGCCGCAAGCATCGACTGCCATGAGAAATTAATCGCATTTAAATGATCATCTGCACCTTTTAACTGAAAGCCCATTACATCTGGCTTACCATCCCCGTTCGTATCCTTGGAGATTGCTTTGGACATGGACTTCAGCTCTTCCCAAGTTGTAGGGGGATTATCGAAGCCAGCTTCCTTAAGCATATCTTTACGGTAATAAAGAACAGATACATCGAAATTGAGCGGCAACGCATAAATATTTCCGTCTATAGAGTTCATATTACTCAACGGGTCGAACTGCGCAAGACGCTCTTCCGATATCCCTGCGTCAGCAGCAGACGCAAGCACTTTACCGTCTATGTAAGCCTGATCTAAGCCGTTCGCCAGATAGAATACATCCGGGCCGTCACCAGAGATCATACCCGTTTTAATCTTCTCGCGGCCTTTCTCCCAATCAAGAACAGTCATTTCTACTTTCACATCTGGCGATTGCGCATTAAATGCAGCCGTTAATTCCTTAAGCCTAGCCTCAGGTAGAACTGGTGGAAACCAAGCTTGAATCGTTACCGGTTCCTTAGCTTCGCTAGCAGCAGGGGAGGTAATTTCGCTATTTTTAGACTTCTGACCTGCGCACGCCACCAAACTAAATGTCATGCCTACTACGGTAAGTAAAACAATCCATTTCCTCATTATAATCCGCCCTTTTTTGATTTTATTAAAACGCTACAATAATTTAATTCATTATAATAGCGCTTTCAAATGTATTTTAATGGCAGAGAGGCAACTTGTCAATTAAAATATTTAAAACGTTTTAATAAAATTAACAAAAATAAAAAGAAGCTCTCTCTGGATCTATAAAGATCATAGAGATTGCCTCTTTCATATTAAATCATGATGAATTAGAAACGAACAATTTCAATAGCGCGACCTAAGTTATCCTCTCAAAAAGAAGCTCAATCGCCGTCATTTAGGAAAGGACTTGTGCCACCGCTCCTGTAGATTTTCGAATGACTAGCTGCACATCTACGGTGATGTTGATTTCGTCTTCTGCTGTACCCTCCAGAAGACCAACAATAACCTGAGCAGCCGTCTCCCCGATAATATCGTGTCTAATCTGAACCGTCGTTAGTGGCACCTTCAGAAGATGAGAGTTCGGTAAATTATCAATTCCCGCCAATGAAATATCTTCTGGAACTCTTATGCCAACATCAAACATGGCTTCCATAATCCCAATGGCGATCAGATCATTACCCCCAATAATAGCAGTCGGAAGCTTCACGCCCGATTGGATGAGTTTCCTCATCGCAAAATAACCGGATTCTTGAAAGTACTCGGCATGCACCAATCTCTCTGGCTTAAATTCAATACCATACTCTTCAAGTGCGTTCCTATAGCCTTCGATTCGCATTTCTGAGGATGCCAGCTTAGGGATATAGCCAAACATCGCAATTTCCCGATGCCCCAATTCTAATAGGTGCTTCGTTATTTGATAAGCACCCTTGCCGTAATCAGCCGATATCGTGTGAAAGTCGGTTAAGTGACGATTAATATATACGCATGGCAAATCTCCGGCAATCGCCGCAGCTTCCTCAACGGGCATCCGAAGTCCCAAGAACAGGATCGCATCGATCCCCCTCTTAGAGACAAGCTGTCGCAAACAAGTCTGCTCTTCGGCCACAGTCGTCAAGGTCAAGACCATTTGATAAGGAGAATCGGCAAGATTCTTCGCAAAATACTTCAACGTTTCAAAGTAAAATGGACTGTTAAAATAGTCATATTGCGGACCTGACATAAAAACCGCTATATTGTTCGTCTTCTTACCAGAGAGGCCTCGAGCCATCGCATTCGGGGTGTAATTCATTTGGTGTGCGATTTCCATTACTCGGCGTTTCGTTTCTTTGCTGACGCCCCTCTTGTCGTTCAACGCTAGCGAGACGGTAGCTATCGACACCCCTGCTATCTTCGCAATATCCTGTATCTTAGGGGTCATGATTAGTCTCCATTTATTCTTCATTTTATTAAAATTATAAAACGCTTTAGTCTATTATGTCAACCTCCATGATATCTCGAAGGTAGCACTAGACTGCGGCTCAATAGACATAAGTGGACTATGTATCTCTGCCTCAAAATAGGGGTGCTTGTCAGAGTTAAAAACTTCAAACATAAAAGCATGAGGATAGAGCTCTTTATAAACAGGGAAGTGCTGGTGGAATTGGATACCCGCCATTTGAATCGTAACCTCACCTTTGTCCGAATGAACTCCAACTTTATACCGTTCACCATGATTGACTCTGTTGCAGAGTCCCCCTGGTTCTGTATGTACAAAGGCATTACCATAATAACTTGAATAATAGAGCTCATTCGCATCATTCGCAGCAATCCTAACCTCTGCGGGCCTATTTAACTGAGTGACCTGCCAGATCCCTTTGTGGACCAGCGAAGTCCCGTGATTACTCAATCGGAGAGAGAAATGAACGCTAGCCTGCTCCTCCAGTATTGTGATGGTTTTGGTTATTTGAAGCCCTGTTTCCCTGCAGATTGGACTTTCTAATACCACTTCTATCTGATCGCTCCCCTGGGTTACATGATCGTTATATACACCATGATCAAGATCGACGTATGGAGCCTGACCCCAGTCGTCTTGAGGAGCTAGCCAGATCTTCTCCCCACCATATAACATCAATCCCTGCTTTTCTCTCTCCGCTTGAATTAGAGCCGGTGAAAGAGCTTCATAAGATGCCCTAACGTTTCTCATTTGCGGGTTGACGAATAATATATTCTGACCCGGAAAACCAAAGGACATGACTCGCCCTCCGATCTCGGGTAAGACTTCCAGTTGAACTCTGCCATTATCTATCAAAATGGAACGAAAACCGAGACATTCGCCTTCTTCAATATTCATTAGGACTCCCCCATAAAGAACCTCCCGACGATACCCGTCGGAGGTTCTTTCTTTTATTCATTATTATTGAACGTACCCCATAACACTTTTTCCGGATTCATGTTCCGACTCTGGAATCGCCAGTACGACATACGGTTGATCCGCCACTCCTGCCGTTAACGACCATGACAAAGTGCCCGATGCGCCTGCATTCAACGTGATTATTTGAGTTGAGCCACCACTTGCGTTCTGCGTTTTCAGCTCCACTGCAAACGTCTTGTTCATTAATCCGTTGTTCTTTAAGTCGATATCCACCGCAAAGATATCTCCCGCATTTATGTTCGAAGGAGCTATTACATTCGTAATTGCCACTTCCTTATTCCGATCCATATTTAAGCTCAATTTCTTACCTGATGGTAAATCGAAGTCCTTCGAATGGGCGCCCGTTTGCAGCGTGTATTGACCGCCTCCATTCAGACGAATCACACCAAATTGTCCATTACCATCGGTTGTCCCGGTATACACCGTACTGTTCGTGCTACGACTTACAATGGTGAAGCTACTATTGGCATATGCTGTCCCATCGGTGGATATCGACCCACTCACTTGTCCTTGTTGTCCCAACGTTGCAATAGCCAGCTCCGTCCATGAGCGATTGATCCCCCAGGTTTCACCTTCCATCCATCCGTTGGACCATTGTGGTGTATCCGCCGAAACACTACCACTGATCCCATTTACCATCGCACCCATCGCCGCCCAGCTGTTAGCATTCTCACCATGTGAATAGTAGCGGCTATCTGTTAATTTCACTTCACCTATACCAGCCATAGTTGGAGTCGAAAATGGATTAGCTCCGAAATTCCAGTCCAATTGGCGGTGGGCAATATTCTCCAATTCAATGTCATTCAGTGCAATTGAGCTATACGAAATAGAGGCAGCATTCAGTGCATTCGTTTTTGTATTGCCATCCGCAAGCGTGCTACCACTTAGAAAGAAGGAATAGTTGACTGCCGAGGCTGCATTCAGCTTTCTAGGACCCGCTCCAAATTGATAGGGCAGAATATCATAGGCCGTTTGATTCGTAAACGCCTTCACATATCCTTCTGAGTAAATTTTCAAGGATACCAATCGAACCATTCGCTAGCTTCAGGGAATTCCTCGACCATTCTGGCCAAGGCATAGATCGGTAGCCCAGACCATATCCGGCTTTTCATAAATTCCGATGTGCCCGAATCATCGCGAAGCATCATTCCTGTGACACCCTTATCATTCCATTGATGGCCTAGATACTGCGATTCAACAATTTTTGTACCATATGTCTCTGCCTTTGCCTTATAAGTACCGTCACCTGTAAGTTGATATAATTCCAGAGCAGCAAGGACCTTTGTAGCATAATTAATGACCGTGATCGAACCGAAATACTCACCCGTGCCGCCAATATTCTTCACATGGCTCATTTCATCGTATGTGTCGATATAGTTCCATGAATCTATCGCTTGTGCTCTCAATTGATCTGCATAGGTATTCTGACCAATTGAGTAAAAATAGCGTGCGCCTTTTGCAAGCGCATTCGTATATTGATACTGTGAAATGACATGATAGCCGGCTTTATTATACCCGCCCATATTCGTCGTGTTATCTATGTTTACGATATTGATTGTATTTCCGCTCTCAGGTGGTGCCCAAGCTTCTAAATTTGGCCAAACTTCATCCATCCGCTCCCATAATAGTTAGGATTATACGAGGATGAGCTCCACGTTCCCGTATATACCGCATCCGTATCATCAAGAATGATATCGCCCGAAGCATAAGCTACCTGTTTTTCTATATTTACAATACAAATAGACCACATGAAGGAGAACACTATAACTAACGAAATCAATCTTTAATATGTCCCGTGAGCATCATCAATCTCCTCCGTATCATTAATGGTTACTGTACATCCGTCGTTATAACCCTCCAATTTTAAATTCAAAAAAAGATTACCCCCTATTATTTCATTATTTTAAAACGTTATAGTGAAATAAATCATAAATAAAACGCTTTCAATTGCAATATTATCCATATATTTAAAACTTGTCAATTAAAAATATAAAGCGTTTTAATAGATATACCAATAAAAAATAGATGCCTGAAGTATCGGGTTTTCACAATCATATATTCAGAGCAGAGTCTCCCTTCTCCTACAACCCATTATTATATACGACACTCAGTTAGCCACGGTGAGTCGGTTACCTTATCACTATCTTGTGCAACATTCCAAGAGAACACACCGTCTAGAATGATGTAAGTAAGATTAATTTAATATAAAAATGAAACATACAGTAACACCCAAAGGACTAGTCAAGTGCTATCCTATACAATCAACTGGAGGTATGACAGATGAACAAAATGTACAAAGTGTTAGCAACAGCAACTATTCTATCTATCACAGCTATACCGATGGTAATCCAAGCACAGGCCATTCCATCTACCCCGAATCATAAAGGACAAGATACCATTCTAAATCAAGTGAAGGTAGTTCCAGGTACAATGGGACAAATCACAGATTTCACGAACGATAAAACAGGTAAATTCATTACCGTAACAGGTCGCGGTCTTGCAATAACAGATCAAAGTGAGATCATTCTATCCATCACCAAGGATACTAAAATTGTGAATTCCAAAGGTAAAACAATACCTTTAAAAACCATTATTGATGAGAAAAAAGTTGTTAAAGCATTCTATGGTCCAAACATCACGAAGAGCATTCCAGCTCGTGGAACAGCGTTAACGCTTGTTGTTCAAGATCAGAGCTTCACGGGTATTAACGGTACGATATCCGAGGTAAATGAAGGCGGGATTGTCGTAAAAGGAACAGATATCTATACTTTGAACGAAGACACGATTGTATTACATTTTGCTAACAAAACTCAGATCTTGGACCCAAATGGTAAAGCTATCAAAGAAAGTGAACTGCAACCAGGCATGAGCATTACAGCATTCTATGGTCCTGAAGTTATGATGAGTCTTCCGCCTCAAGCAACAACGAACTATATGGTTGTGAACACAGCAAAAGAAGAATCCGTTCAAGAAAGTGCCCCAGGCACAGATGGTATAATTACGAATGTAGCAGATAACAAGCTCACCGTAATTGGAGTTCCTGCGGAAAAAGGTGGAGTGGACTATGTCATCGTAACCGTCGATGAGAAAACTCAAATCATGAACCAAGATGGCACACCATCAACAATAGATGCACTCAAAGCTGATGTTCGTGTCTCTGCCTACTACGGTGAAGTCATGGCCATGAGCTACCCAGGCCAGACACATGCTGATAAAATCGTCATAAAAACAACAGATAGCATCAAAGTTGAGGGTACCGTTGTTGCATCAGACGATATAACAAAAGACCAAGTATATGTAAATGTGGGTACTGACCAATCTCCATACAACGATGTAGTTCTGAACATCTCGGAGGATACAAAGGTCATCTCTATACTTGGCGGAGAGACGGAATTGAGCGCTGGAATGAAAATTGTCGCTTACCATTCCCCAATCATGACCAAATCATTGCCTGGTATCACAAATGCTGAAATTGTCATCATAACTGCTGATGACAATGGAGTTGTGCCTAGATAATACTGAACCATATATTAGAATGAATAGAAACCAGTCGATCTCTTTGGGGATGGGATGGTTTCTATTTTTCATTTACACCCAATCTGGCATAACTTAGAACACCATCAGAAGTATGAAGACAACTATAAGGGACTCCGCTTACCGTTAAACTGTTATACTAAGTGTATATTGAAATAAGAGAGTGACCTTCTCATGTTATTAAATTCATTTAAATGAAGGAGAATCCATGATGAATTACAGGAAACTAGGCAAAACAAATATTAATATTTCTGAAATATCCCTAGGAACATGGCAATTAGGCACGCGTTGGGGTGACCCGTTTGATCCGAAAGAGGCCAGAAAGATACTGGACACTGCCTTTGATCATGGCATTAATTTCATTGATACTGCCGATATCTATATCGATGGGTTAAGTGAAAAGGCCATTGGGGGATTCCTCAAGGACCATAAAGATGAAGTATATGTCGCAACAAAATGTGGAAGAGGACTCAATTCGCATAACGCAGCTGGCTATAACGAGAAGAATATTCGCGGTTTCGTAGAAGCAAGCCTGACAAATATGGGTGTTGAAAAGCTTGATTTGATCCAGCTTCACTGTCCGCCAACAGAGGTCTATTCAATGCCCGAAGCTTTTGCAGCGCTTGATCAATTGAAGCAAGAAGGCAAAATACTAAATTATGGCGTAAGCGTTGAGCGTGTAGATGAGGGATTGAAAGCTTTAGAACACAAGAACCTTGCAACGATTCAGATTATATTCAATATGTTCAGACACAAGCCGGCGGACGCTTTATTTGAACAAGCCCAACAAGCAGATGTTGGAATCATCGCACGTGTCCCCCTTGCGAGCGGACTATTAACAGGAAAATTCAACCCGCAATCCACCTTTGGCAAAGATGACCATAGAAGCAACAATCGAAATGGCGAAATGTTCGATAAAGGCGAGACATTCTCTGGTGTAGACTACGATAAGGGGTTAGAAGCCATCGAGGTGATCAAGGGGATTCTGGGAACAGAGGAATTAGCACCCTATGCTTTACGTTGGATCTTGATGTTTGATGCGATCTCGACGGTTATTCCCGGAGCCAGCCGTGCAGAACAAGTCCTCTCAAATGTACAAGCCGGAAGCTTACCTGCATATACCGCAGAACAGATGAATGCTGTAAAAGCCGTATATATTCAGTATATTAAGGATTCCGTTCATTCAATGTGGTAGAAGACTTGTTAGCCCCACTAACTTAGGCTCTTATTTCCAAGTTGGTGGGGCTTTATTTTATATTTAATTGTATTTATGACAGCACAGGAATTTAAACAACCCCAAATCACTAAATGAATGGTCGTTTAGGGTTGTTCACTAACAATACAACTTCATGTTTATTTGTTACAATTCGACTGCAACACCATAATGATCAGAAACGACTGGACCATTTGTCCCATTTAGTGCGACGGTTGAAGATTTAACCTGTACAGGCACACTAGCAAAAATATAATCGATTCGGAGATTCTGTTTATTATGTTCCCAACCCGCAATGGCTTTAACGACTGTAGATCCTTCATCACGCACTTCTGCGGATAGATATAAGTCATGCCAGCCTTTGCTCACCACATAATCGTAACCTTCCTCCCCAATTTCCGCCACATTATTAAAGTCACCCATAATAAAAATGGGACATGCCCGATAAGGCGCTATCTTCAAATCGGTTAGATCCCACTGCCCTCTGAATGGCTCTGTGTCATGCCACCAACCATAGTGACCATTCACAAACCAAGTGTTCTCTCCATTCACCACAATCTGGGCTCCTATGATTTTTCGTGTACGATAGTTCTCATAATCACGAATAACGGATACATATTCACTCATCGTATCCGTCATAGGTGTTCTCGTCAGGATAGCCAACCCCTCATCGTACTTAACAAAACCGACATGTACAGGAACCCAGGTCCAATAATACGTTACGGACAGCTGTTGCAGAAGAAGATATGCAAAGTTATCCCGCTTGATGACTACCTCCCGTTCAGTTTGAACGTAGTTTCCTAGTTCAACAAGAGGAACTTCTGTTTCGTCCATCGACTGATTGACCTCCTGTAGAGAGATCACATCGAACTGCTGCTCATTAATAAAATTAGCTAGTTGACTAATTTTGTCTAACTGATCATTCTCTTGCCACGAATGTGTGTTTAACGTTAATATTCTCAATCGTATCACCTGCGTTAGTTTAGTTTGAATACACGGATAGATTGAACTAAAGTTTTCTCCCCAAAAGCGCTATAGATTCCAAAGGTAATCAATAATAGTAAAGGTTGATCTTTAGTTCATTCTATCTGGATCACTACATCCTGCCTTTTAGTGTACCCTAATGGGGATAATAAACAAAACAGTAGACAGGAGCATCCGCTAATTAAACTTACTTATGTCGAATAGACGCAGGGCAGGCGTTGAGCAACGCACTTGCTTGTATATGCAGACTGTGGTCTTGCAGCAAAAAAAGCAAAAATCCACACCCTCACTCGGTTGTGGATTTATCAAGGTTTATATAAGAGATTTCAACCGAACGATCGCCTGCACTCGGTCAGTAACCTCTAACTTCCCATACAGATTGCTGATGTAGTTACGGGTCGTACCCTCGGCGATGTGCATCACATCGGCAATTTCACGGTTGTTCAGTCCCCTGATAATAAGCAGGGCCAATTCCTCTTCCCGCTCTGTCAGCTTGATCCCGTCCAGACTGGCCGTTTGCCACTGTTCCTGATCCTCCGTAAACTTGTTCATCCTCACTGCCAATTGGGCTGCAACAGTAGCAGGAAGAATAAACTGCCCCGATACTGCATCACGGATCGAAGCAATCATTCTATCCCCGTCCATATCCTTCAGCATATAGCCGCTTGCTCCATTGGCCATTCCATCTACGATGTAATCTGCATCTATAAAGGTGGTCAAGATCAGGACGAACGTTTCCGGGCAGATCCTCTTCATTCGTTTCAATGCCTCGATCCCATCCATAATCGGCATTTGAATATCTAACAACACTAGATCAGGACGAAGCAATTCCGTCATTTCACAAGCTTCCAGTCCATTCTTGGCGACACCAACGACATCCATATCATCCTCCAAATCAAGAATGGTTCTGAGTCCCTCTCGTGTCAACATTTGATCGTCGGCAACTACTATCCTGATCCGCCTCATTCGTTACCCCCTTTCCTTCGCATCGGGTACGGCAGATCTATCCTCAACAGACAGCCTTGGTTAGGCCTGGAATCAATAGATAGACTACCGCCCAATTGTTCAGCACGTTCTTTCATCGCTTTCAAACCAAATCCCATCACAATATTACTTGCTCCTATCCCCTGATCTTCGAGTCTGAACTGCACATATGACCCAACAATCTCCAGACTGAAGTGGAACTCCGTACTCGCGCCATGTCGGATACCATTGGTCAAGCCTTCTTGTAGTGCATGATAGAGCGTCTTCTTATGAGCAATCGGCATCTCGGGTAGCTCATGAAGCGCCGCATGGATAACAACTTCCGTATTCCGTTCTGTATTACGGATCAGTTGATTCATCATGAGTACGAGGTCAGTAAACTTGTCCTCCTTCAACATATGAACAGATCCGCGGATTTCATTCAGGCTATGTCGGACTAGATCCTGCGCCTCCTTCAGACGTATAGTGGCGCCATCCACGTCTTTGTGCAGCAGCCGCTTACCCGCCTCAATTTGGAGAATCGTTGATGTGAGGGTGTGTCCGACAATATCATGAATTTCATGGGCAATTCGATTCCGTTCCTCATAGATAGAAACTTCAGCCAGGGCAGCCGCCGTCTCGCGCATCGATTGTTCTAGACTGCTAGTCCTTTCTATAACTTGATCTTCTAGACTATTCTTAAGATATTGAATCCCTGAGTAAAGCCTAGCATTTTCAATGGAGATCGCACACTGGGAGCACAGCAGTCTCAGCACATCCAGCCGCTCCGGTGTAAACACGTTAGCAGATAATTTATTTTCCATATAAAGCAAACAAATCAACTTGTTCTGATGCATGATTGGGAGGCAGAGGACTGATTTCAGCCCATTGTTCCTGACATATGGATTACGCACAAACATACCTTCTCTGGCTGCATCCTGTAGCACTACTTCCTCTGCTGTTCTTGCTACATATCCTATAATGGCCGCTGATGCAAAGTCTATCTCTTCCTCAAGTGGAACTGACTCGACGTGAAGTTCCTCAGACGTTCCATAAGCTTCGACACTCCATCTGCCCTCATTGCCGAAGATGAGCGCTCCGGATTCGGCTCCTGCATTGTGGAGCATAATGCGCAACAGCGTGTCCAGCAAACGGTTCATTTCCATTTCACCCGATAAAGCTTGCGCCGACATGACGACAGAGAGATAATCGACATGCTCCAAGCCCGACTCTGGCCTGATATGTAGAAGATGTCCATATTTTTGTTCTAGATCAGTAGCTTTCGCCGTTGCTCCCCATATCAGATAAGCTTCGTACGCTTCAGTTAAATAGATTTTTGCGAGCTGTAACTTACCTTGACGAAGACCATATTTACCGTAACATTCAGCGGCAATCGCCAAATCGTGAATATGACCATACATACGAGCAGCCTCAATCGAATGTTTGTATGACTCTTCTGCTAGGCGATTCTTCCCCTTCAAGCGAGCCATTTCAGCTTTGATTAGCATGTATTTGTGTTGATAATTCTCCGGGCAACGCAGAGCCAACTGCTTCATCTTCTTTACACGCATGCCTATGCCTAATATATATGTGGTTTGCTCCTCGGCTGAAGCTTCCTCATAAAGCTGTGCCCAGACTAGCGACTCATACACGTATTGAATAGTAGAATGAAAATTATCTTGAGGCGACTTTCGGATCGATGCCGCCCTTTTCAAAGCATCATTGGCTTCTCTATATTCACCAAACAAATAACCGGGTAAATACTGAAGTGTGCATACAATATCTTGAATGACATTGAACTCGTCTCCGTGAACCGAATCGGCGAATTCCTTACTACTTATATCATTTCCCCCAAATGGATCGTTCGGTGCACGGTACCCCGTCAGACGAACGAGAAGTGCGACAAATACGGTCGCTTGTTTCCAATGGAGACTGTTATTGTGCCTTAGAAAATCGCCTGAATGGGCAATCAACCGATCATAGATCTTCCCGATTGGATGACCGTATTGCAGAAGCAATCCACAATTAATGAGTACGCTTTGGTTACTCTGCCACAGATCACCAGATTCCAATCCCACTTTGCCAGCATGCTCGGTCAAAGTATCGAGTACAGTCGGATCATAACGTCGCCAGCTATCGTAACACAATCCAAATGAAGTAAGCGTTTTAACATGAAGCGTCGGGTATGGTTGTGATAAACTGCAAGCAAACATGCCCCACTTAAACGTCTCTTCATAATTTCGGAAATAAAAATATTGGAACATGGCATATCCGACAAACCCAATGGAAGCCTCCGGAGTCATACCGTGGTCCAGCGTCATTTCGATCATCCTGAACGTAGACGCTAGCCAACCTCTCTTATTTACAAAGAAGCAAGCATTGCTCGTATGGACCAATACGGACATAGCCACCTTGCACACTTCATCGGTCATAGGCGGCAGTGTGTTCAGCGAATGGATCGGATGTTTACGAATTCTTCGACCCAGTCTTAGCCATTGGAGAGACAATTCAAGTGAACCCGGCTCGAAATTATGATGAACATTCAATAACTCTAATGCTTTATGACCTAAGGAAATGACTTCTTCATAGTTATCATTGCTTGACTCCAATCGAATCTTTATGCTGCAGACAAGCGCTTTATCGAAATTCGTCGCCGCTTTGCCCATCAACAGATTAAACAAATCATACGCGGTCCCAAAATGAGCACACAGATATTCCGCCTCCGCCCTTTCTAGGAAAGATCGGAAGGTCAAAGTATAGTCTGTATCCCAACAATCTTCTTCCAACAGCGCTGTAGCTTGACGTAAATATTCTAACGACGTCTCGTATGCCGTTGATTGCTTCGCCTTCAGACCCGTCTGCAAGTTTAGTTCCGCTAATTCTAATCGCTGTGCCTGATGATCAATCTGTTCCTTTGCCTGATTCAAATGGTTAACCACTTCGAATACGCTTGTATCTTCGCCTACCTTCATGCGATGCAACAACAGCGAACCTATCCTCAAATGCAAATGGGGACGCTCATCTTCGGATACAAGCGCATACGCAGCTTGATGGATCCGGTCATGCTGAAATTTATACTCTGTCCCTTCTCCATTGTTGAACGTCTGTAGCAGATGCTCGCGCACAGCAATCTCCAACACTTCGGATACCTCATATAAGGGGAGTTCTGTGATGGATGCGAGCGTATATAGATCAAAGCTACTGCCCAAAAATGCAGCCTGACCAAGCATATCAACCGTTTGGTTCGGAAAAAGTTTCAATTTATTCGACATGTAAGCACCCGCATTATCTGGAGCGTTCATACCGTTAATAAGCTGCAGATCCCATTGCCAGCAACGGTTCAATTCATCAAAAGTGACTTGCTCGTCGTCAATCAAATCTTGGAGGAATTGTCTAAGAAAGAAGGGGTTTCCTTCCGTCTTATGAAACAATACCGTGGCTAGATCATCGATTCCAGCAGCTTCATAACGCATAGAATCGCTTAGTAGTTCCTTTAGATCGGCAATTTCGAGAGCGTTCAGATGGATACTGCTCATCACTGTGTTAATCTCTTCAAGATGCTTCTTCAACCGACTAAGTCGATGAAGCCCCGTTATCTCCCCATCCCGATAAGCCAAGGCGACGAGTACATTCTTTGTTTCTCTGTCCTCTAGAAGATAAGCAAGATATTGGAGTGACTCCTCGTCCGCCCACTGAAGATCATCAAAGAAAAGAACCAACGGGCGATCCTGACCTGGAAACAGCTTAATAAACCGGTTCAAGATAAGATGAAATCGGCGCTGGGCTTCCATTGGAGGCAGTTGCTGTACAGGTGGCTGATGGCCAATCAGTAATTCTAACTTGGGAACCAGCTCGATCAATAGTTGTCCATAACCTTCTACTGCATCTAGAATACGTAGCTTCCACACTTCCGCTTGCAGCTTGCTTTCCATCAGCAGTTGACTGACTAATTCTCCGATGGCTTGAATCCACACTTCGTAAGGGAGAGCACTATGATGTGGATCGAACTTACCCGTAGCAAAAAAACCTTCAGGCGCGATGACTTTTCGAAGGGTTTCCTTTACGAAGGAAGTTTTCCCAATGCCCCCGTTGCCGCTGACCGAGACAACCTCTACAGCTCCCTCCGATGCTCGCTGGAGCGCTTCTCGTAAGCTTCGTTGTTCGGATTCTCGACCGTAGAAATTCGCAGAAAAACTCAAGCGATGCGGAATATCTTGGCTTGCTAGCTCAAAAAAACCCACTTTACCCGATACCCTAAATCGGGCCAGACATTCCTCCAGATCCGACTTGATCCCGAACGCGCTAATATACCTCGCGTCAGGCATCTTTTCCATGCATTTGCTGATAATATCGGAGATGGGCTTGGGAATACCTGGGAACCTATCATGTAGAGGATCAGGCGTACTAGCCAGATGATGATATACGATATCCAACCCGTCCTGAGGCTCAAAAGGCAGGCTCCCTGATAACCATTCATATAAGGTGACACCAAGTGAGTAAAAATCGGATCGATAATCCGCAACCATTCCTGTTCTACCCGTCTGTTCCGGGGATATGTATGGCAGGACGGAGTCCGGCAGACCCGTAGACAGTGGGCTCTTGCCCAAATCGGTCGAACACATGCGGAGATCGTTAAATTTCACTTCATGTGTATCGGGATTGACGATCAGATGAAAGGGCGTTATTTCATTCAGTGTAATTTTTTCGTTATGTATGTGCATAAGACAATCTACTATAGCTACCGCAATGCCAAGTAAATCCGAAAACGCTAAAGGTTGGGTGCGCGTATGTAACACCTGATCGAGCGTACTCCCCCCAATATCCTGCAAGAGCAGGACAGGTCGATCCGCCACAATCTCCAAACTGTACGCCTCATTTGCCCCTCGGCCGCCTAACTTCATTAGGATGTCATACTCGTACTGAAAAGCCTCAATCATGGCAGGGCCCGGATATTCATCACACGTCGTCTTAGCAATCACGCTAAGATTATCTTCTTGACGCAACAGTCTATATAACTTTGTATCCCCATTATTACCTATTACATCTATCGTTAGATAACCTGGTATCTCGATCATGATGCCGCACTCCCCAATTGCAAATATGTGGCCAATAGTTACCCAAAAGAATTCGAAAGTAAATTACAACTATTATAACATTGGAACGAATTAAATTAACATCTAAAGTTAACAAGTGTCCAAATTACATAACTTGTATATCATTTACGGCTAACAGCACAGGTAACATGTGATGATTTGAGTATGATAGAATAAAAAAGGACAACGAGGTGATTCACTTATGTCAAGTTCAACAAGGGTCCGCAAGCGGGCACAACAACTGAAGGGTCGACCCGTCCGTGTTACTCTGCATGATGGACGTTCCTATGTTGGGTGGATAAGCGGGATTGAGAAGCAAGGTCTGATCCTCTCTGAACAACGTAGTCCTAGAAAATCCACAAGAAACTCACACTCTCATTCGCAAAAAGCAACCGTATCTGGACTTATGCCGTTATTTGGCTCACTCTTGGGGAATGCAGGAGGGATAGGGGCCGCGGGAGCTGGGACTGCAGGTTCCATTGGATTTCTAGGAATGATACAAAAAGCTGTTCCTTTTATGCAAATGGGTTATAAAATGATTAGGACGATTATGCCCCTGATGGGGGGACTCAAAGGTTTAATAGCTTAACGTAAAAGACACCCCTCAAGGTGTCTTTTTGTAATAAGAAAAAACAGACACCTCAGGGTGTCTGCCTTTAATACTGCATATGGAGGTTAAATTTCAATTGTCTCAATGATTGCCTCTCCCTTGAGTGTATTGCCAATTGTACAAGCACGCTCCACTACAGTCATTAGCTTCTCTTTATATGTTGGATCTAATGTTGATGGTAACTTAACTTGTACATTGAAGTTTGTGAATCTGTTCGTTCCGTCTGCTGCCTTCACAGCCGTAACTTCAACACCTATCGAAGATTTATCATATTCTTTCTTATCGTAATCTAGTATCTTTTGGAGAGAAATTGCCACACACAAGCCCAAAGATGCCTCTAGCAATTCTCTCGGAGACAAGCCACTTTGATTTGGCGCAGTACTCCCAATGATTTGTAATCCCGCCTCATTGTATATTTCATTTTGTCCTTCTGCGTACTTAACTGTTGTCATAATTAAAACCCCTTTATTTAGATTAGATGACAAGCAACACAATGATTGGCCTGTACTTCCCTTAAAGTTGGTACTTCAACTTTGCATTTTTCTATCGCAATTGGACAGCGCGTATGAAATACACAGCCCGTGGGCGGAGATAATGGGGAAGGGATTTCGCCTTTTAGAATGATCCGTTCTTTCAAACGATTACGAGTGAAATCAGGTACGGCGGAGAACAGTGCCTTCGTATACGGATGTAATGGCTCATTGAATAAATCATCTGTTAAAGCTTCCTCTACAATGGTTCCTAGATACATAATGCCGATGCGATCTGAAATGTAACGGACTACACTAATATCATGTGTAATAAATAAAAGCGTTAATTTTAGCTCCTTTTGCAATTGTTTCAGTATATTTAGAATTTGCGATTGAATTGAAACATCCAGCGCCGACACCGGCTCATCACATATTATAATTTTTGGATTCATAATTAAGGCTCGTGCTATGCCTAATCGCTGCCGTTGACCTCCAGAGAATTCATGCGGATATCGGAAGTAATGCTCTGGCTGTAATCCAACTGTTTTTAGAATACTAAATACTTGTTCCTGGCGCTCAGTCCGACTCCCCATCTTATGAATAATGAGTGGTTCCTCTAAAATATTTCCGATTCTTTTTCTAGGATTCAATGAGGAGAAAGGATCTTGAAAGACAAGTTGAATATCTTTACGGAGCTTCCGAAATTCATTCTTCGATATCTTCACTAAATCCTTATCTTGATAGATCACTTGGCCTGAGGTTGCAGGAGTTAACCCTAATATTGTGCGGCCCGTTGTACTTTTACCCGACCCTGATTCTCCAACTAATCCATACGTTTCTCCTTCATACAATCGAAAAGAAACATCTGTCACCGCGTTCACATAAGATTTAGTCCCGAACAATTTTCCAAACGCTCCATACACCGGAAACTTCTTCTGAAGCGAAATAACTTCTAGAATCGGATTATTCGTTGTTGGATTCACCACCTTTTGCCCCCCGCCTCTATGTTGTTTATTTTTGCATAATGCCAGCATTTAACGCTATGCTCCGTATCCACTTTCTCCATCAATGGCTCCTCATTAAAGCATTGTTCATCGGCAAAAGGACATCTCGTCGAAAATCTACATCCTTGTGGAATATCGGATAAAGAGGGGACCGTCCCTTCAATCACGTGCAGCTTTTCATGACGATTTCCTTCCAATTGTGGTATGGACTTGATCAATCCCTGTGTATATGGGTGTAACGGATTTCCAAATAATCTTTCCTTCGTCGTATCTTCAACAATCTGCCCTAGATACATCACTTTCACGCTTGTACAAATTTCAGATACAACCCCTAAATCATGCGTAATAAACAAAACACCCATACCCAGTTTTTGATTTAATTCAACGATTAGCTCTAGAATTTGCGCCTGAATCGTAACGTCCAACGCAGTTGTCGGCTCATCTGCAATTAAGAGCTTCGGCTCACAAGAAAGAGCCATAGCGATCATCGCTCGCTGTTGCATGCCCCCTGATAATTCATGAGGATATTCATTTACTCGTATTTCCGGAGAAGGGATACCTGTTGATCTCAAAATTTCAATCGCTTTTTTATGTGCTTCTTTTTTTGACTTTTTCTGATGCAAGCGCAGTACTTCTTCAATTTGATTACCAATGGTATACACAGGGTTAAGCGAAGAAAGAGGATCTTGGAAAATAATCGAGATCTCATCCCCCCGAATGGCTCGCAATTTGGAAAGCGACAATGAAAGCAGATCCTGATTCTCAAATCTAACTTCGCCTTCATACTCTACCGAATCCGTATGATCAAGCAATCTTAGAATAGACTGAGACACCACACTCTTCCCGCATCCAGATTCCCCTACTATGCCGACAATTTCTCCTTTATTCACTGAAAAACTGACCCCATTTACTGCCGTCACTCTTCCTCGCTCTGTATGAAAATGTGTTTTTAAATTTTTAACTTCTAATAGAGGCTCTTTGTTCATGGTAATACCTCCAACTTGATCATTATGTTGACTTCTTGTGCTTATGCTTCACATGAGGATCTAAAAAATCACGGAGGCCATCGCCTAATAAATTCAAACTGAGAACAGATAAAATAATGGATACACCCGGAAAAACAACCATCCACCAGGCCTTATAAATCACCATTTTTCCCGCTTGTAGAATATTGCCCCAACTCGCTTCCGGAGCAGGAATTCCAGCTCCCAGAAAACTTAATGCTGCCTCTGAGATAATAGCCTCAGCAAACACGAAGGTCGCTTGTACGAGTAAAGGCGATAACGTATTTGGCGCGATATGTAACCAGATAATACGGAAATTACTAGCACCTTGAGCATGCATAGCTTCAATATAAGTTTGTTCACGAACCACCAACGCAGTCGATCTTACGACTCGTGCAATATTAGGTGTAAACACAATCGTTAATGCAATAATGACATTTAATGCAGATGCCCCAAGTGCCGCCATTAATGCAATAGCAAGCAGAATACCAGGAATCGCAATCAATCCATCACAAATGCGCATTAATATATGGTCTAATGTTCTATAATAAGTAGCATAAAGCCCAATAATTAATCCGAAAGTCGAAGAAAGGAGCGCAACAATGAGTCCTACGCTGATGGACACTCTTGCACCATAAATGACTCTTGTTAACAAGTCCCGACCGAACTCGTCTGTACCTAGCCAATGTTCAGCACTCGGCGCCAATAATCGATCCATGACACTCATTTCATAGGGACCATACGGTGTGAATAATGGACCCATTATCGCAAGTAGAATGAATAGAATAATAATTGCCGCGCCAACTAACAATCCATAATTGGATTTCATACGCCGATATCGTAATGTACGTTGCTCTTTTTTTAATTTCTCGCTCATTTGAGCTATCGTTTCTTTCTCCTGAAGTGTAATCATATTGAACCCCTCTCTATTTGCGGTCCAAACGAACACGTGGATCGACAAAACCGTATAGTAAATCGATGACTAAATTTATGACTACATATATGATCGTTACGAAAAGCACAACACCTTGTATAACCGCAAAGTCTCTTCTTGCAATCGAATTCAATATTAACTGTCCTAAGCCAGGAATATTAAAAATGGACTCCACTACAACTGCTCCTGTAACTAAAACACCGAACGTTTGTCCGATTACAGTGAGGATTGGTAGAAAGGCATTTCGAAAAGCATGTTTAAGCAACACCTTCATCTCATTTAAACCTTTTGAACGAGCTGTTTTAATATAATTTAAGTTTAGAACTTCCAGCATAGACGAACGAGTCATTCTTGTAATAAGCGCGGCCTGGATTGCCCCCAAGGAAATGCCTGGGAGAATTAAATATTGAAGATGTGCCCATATCCCATTACTAAGCGGCTCATAGCCTGCCACTGGTAGCCACTGAAGCTGAACACCTACAATTAGCATTAGAAATAGACCTAATAAAAAGCTTGGTATGGCCATTCCGAGCAAGGATACACTCATTAGAGAAAAGTCCACCTTAGACCCTCGTTTATAAGCGGCAATAATTCCAAATGGGATGGCTAGAATAAGTGCTATGAATTGTGCCAGAATTGCCAAAGAAAGTGTCGGTCCAATATGCTCGACAATCGCCTCAGTGACGGGCTGGTGCATAAAGATAGAATCGCCTAAATCCCCCTTTAATAAATCAGAAACCCAATTTATATATTGCACGTGGATCGGACGATTTAATCCAAGTCCCTCATTGAGCGCTTCTATTTCCTCTTGTGATGCTTCAATTCCCAAAATCACAGCTGCGGGATCACCAGGTGTAATGTGAATGATTAAAAAAATAGCCATGGTGACAACGAACAATACAGGAAACAGCGATAAAATTCTTTTTGTAATATAAGCTAGCACTAAAACCCCTCATTTATATATTTTGTTTGTCATCGAAAGAAAAGAGGATGTTATAAGTTACTCAGGGTAACTTATAACACCCTCCATATGCTAATTACTTCGCTATTTTTGCATTCCATACAATGGGTGCCTCGAAAAGTTTGAACCCTTCAATTGACTTGGTTATAGCTACAACACTATTGTAATGACCGATAACACTCGAAGAACCAAATTCATATAAGAAACCTTGTAGCTTTTCCCATTCACTCTTAGCCTCTTCTGGCGTAGCTGCTTCACGGATAGCCACTAGTGAACTCTTCACTGTTTCATTATCTAATCCAGCCCAATCCGGATTAACAGCTAACAGTTGTGGTGGTGTTACTTGGTAACCTGTGCTTGCTACGAACAAATCCCATTTGCTACGATCGCCTTTTGTTTCTAAGAATGTAGCGAATTCATAGGTATCAACCTTTACATTCATACCAATTTGACGAAGCTGCTCCTGAATGACTAATGTTGCGGCGTACATCTCAGCGTAATCCTTTGTTGTAAGCAAGGTAATTTCTTCCCCATTATATCCTGCTTCTGCAAGCAATTGCTTAGCTTTTTCCGGGTTAGCTTGGTTGTAATATTCCTTACCGGCGTCATTTCCCCATTGTGCCGATTTTGCGTTTAAGTAACCTGGTGCTAACGAATATAATTCCGGATTTGCAAAACTGGCTAACATAATTTCATCGTCATTAAGTGCAGCTATAATCGCTTGACGGATTTTATCATCCGCTAACAATCCTTCACTTGTATTTAAGAATGCGGTTAAAGCACCATCCGCGATGGATTGCAATTCAAGATTTTTGTCTGCTGCAAGTTCATCATAATTCTCAATTGGAATGCTATCAGCGACGTCATACTTTCCAGTTTTCAAGCCTGCAATACGCGTAGATTGATCTGTTACGAAATAATAATAGATATTTTCTGTAGGTGCATCTTTTTTCCCTGCAAATCCACTCGGCTCAGCATCTACGGATTGGTAATCTTCATACTTCACTAAGTGAATGTACTGATCTTGCTTCCATTCTTGGAGTTTATAAGGGCCTGTTCCGATATATTCAGTAACACCTTCTGCTGGTGCAGATTCTACAATCTCTTTGGGCATAATAGCCGGAAACTGTGCTTGAGCAGACATAATGGTTAGAACATCAGATGATGGTTTTTCTACGGTTAACTTTACTGTATATGTATCAACAGCCTCATACTTTGCATTCGCTAATAGTAATTTGGCACGCGATGATGTAACTACCCAACGATTCATCGATGCCACAACATCTTCAGAGGTCATCTCTTTACCATTATGGAATTTCACACCTTGGCGAAGTACGAAAGTGTACGTCAACCCGTCTTCACTGACTACTACGGATTCAGCAAGCATAGGTGTCGGCTCATAATCAGCATTGAGTGTATACAGTTGTTCGAAAATATTACCTGCTGTATCCAATGCTGCTTGCGACACAGTTATAGCCGAATCTAACGTTGGCGGCTGTGCTGTAAGTGCTAGATTCAATTCATTTTTATATTCTTGAACTGAACTGGTTTCTGTTCCTGTTTCTGTTTCTTTGTCCTTTACGTTTGCACTTTCTTTACCGCATGCGACAAGTAATATCGTCAATAATAACACAGATGCCAGTACATTAATCTTTTTAAATTTCATTTTAATCCCCCTGATGTGTCTTAAGTTTCGATGTTGAACAACATATCTCTACCGATTCTCGATTCATTAAACCTAGTTATCTCATTGGTTTAATTTAATAATAGAATACTAGTCTATTATTTAAGAATTGTCAACACAATATTAGGTCGACCCGCAGAAGTAATCTTGACAGAGGCACCGCATATTTATAGGAATTACTCAGTCACCATTACCTTTCATTCTTGCAGTTCTTCTAAAGTCGCATGGAACATATCGGTCACTATAGAAAAAAATCAAACGTGTGGCCATTGTAGACATGCGCACCGTTTGATTCCTTTTTTGTTTAAACCACTTCCTGTTAAGTCCTATTCTGTAATCAAGCCATAAGCTGATATCCGCTTGATCCGCCTTGCTACTAACATCGCTACTAGATAGGCCAACACAACAAGTCCGATGCAAAGAATAATGATAAGGGGAATATTCACAATGAACTGGACGTTGTGAATGCCCGCTCCAGAGAGTAGTAGCGTAAGCATCGAATTGGTATATAGACAGCCGAGCACACCGCCGATCAGTACACCTACGATCACAATCGGAACAAAGCTCATCGCAATCTGATTCATAAGCTGGAGCGTGGTGTACCCCGTTGCTTTCAAAATTCCAAATTCTCTTTTACGCTTGAGTATCATGGTTTTGATGACGAGAAAGAGTATCAGAACAACGACCAGTACAGTTATTGCAAGAATCATAACCATGACGGCAAATACAGCTGAAATGTAGATACTAGTTTGGCTGCTTATCGTCTCATCTACGTTGATTATATCCGCTGTCATATTCCCGTATTGTGCCTTGATGTTCTGGATAAAACTAGCATTATCTATCCCTTTCAGATAAACATTGATTAAAGTGCCTTTATAGTCGGGAATGACCTGTTGTATCCCAGGCAAAGTTAAATAGGCGGCTTGCCCCATATTACTAATCGACTGGCTCATCCCTGTAATCAAGAAGGGACGGGATGCATTGTCTACCTCCACCTTTACAGTATCGCCGATGCCTTTATGAAGGAGCTTTGACACTCCCCAAGATATAGCAATTTCGTTATCGTATTGCGGAAATCGGCCTTCATAGACTGTCTGGTTCTCCAGTTTACTGAAATCATCCGAGATATTCATATATATGGCTTGCCCGTCAATCCTCGTTGAAGTGAAGTCTAGGATAACTGTCTTTGCTACGCCATCCATTTGTTCAATAGCTGAACGCAGCTTAGTACTGTCCGCTGAAGATTTAAACTGAATAATAGCATTCGACGTCTCCGCACCGACAAGATGAACAAACGCCGTTTTATCTGACGCAACATTGTAATACAGCACAATGGAGAAGACCGAAGCAAAGGTAATGGCGACGATAATAAAAGCAATCATGATGTTCTGCTTACTATTTATAATGATTGTCTTGCAAGCAAGCACGAACTGGAGTCCACCCTTGGTCTTCTCAAGCGGGAAAGGATTCCTTTTGAAACTGTGCGTCATAATACCACCCCGCAGCGCAGCGACAGGATGAAGTTCCCTGATGCGTATGGAGGCGAGCAATGTCACTACCATCACCAATACGGCAACAATGAGAATACTGAGAACATTAGCCACTATATCGAAGCTCTGAATCCACTGCAGTCCCGTTAAAGATGAGACAATGTCACCAAATACGGGAATCACAGCATAAGAGGTAGCAACGCCAACAATACCTGCAGAAAATGTAATGAGCATAAACTGTAAAATGATAGAGGCAAGAATTTGCCTGCTCGTGTAACCTACTGCTTTCAGGACGCCGATATTAACGATGCCATCATCAATACTGTTCGTCACACGGAACTTAATGACAATCAGGGCGACAAGCACAATTACCGCTGCGAACGCAACCAAAATCATGGAGACAATATTGATCGTCATCGTGCCCACGCTTTTCGTCGTCTCGATATCCGTCTCCCAACTCTGATTCGGGAATTTCTTATTAAAATCATTAAGCAATGTAGTCGATTGTTTATTATCGTTAAGAGTTGCGGACAAAAAGTTTCCTTCCGCTGTCTCCCCTAATTGATCAGACAACTGATGATACGCAACATCCGGTAAAAGGAATTTCATAATGCCCATACTGGGTGTACCCAGCAAAGTTGCTTCATAGAATCCCGCGATACGGTAGCTATAGGCCTTTTCCTGATAGGTCAAGGTGAAGGTATCCCCTAGTTTGTAGCCCCCACTTGCTTTAAAGCTGTAGGATACATAGATATCATTGTCATGAATCGTATCCAGCTTCTCGGTCAACTTCAGAGGTGAAAAATTCCGCTTGGCATCCGCATTAAGCAGCGCAGCGTCGCTATTCATATCGCTATCACCATACCGAAATTTAGCTGCTTCCATCAAAATAATCGTTTCCATTTCTGTTTCTTTCACGCCAGGATTGTTTTTAAAGAAGTCGCCATAGGCTTGTTTATAGTTTGCATGGTTCATCATGATGCTTATATGTGGATCATGCAGTTCTTCAACCTTATCGTCGTAGAAGGTGTTCATTTTGGAAATAACGGTTATGCCTACGCTGAGCAGTAAACTGGCAACAAAAATCAAAATAAATAATGATAATGCCGCACTCTTTCCTTTTCTAATATTGGCCTTGGCAAGATTAATGATTTTCATCTTACCACCCCATTTCGGCGAGAAATGCTTTTAGCCTCTCATGCCGATCATCGTTATGCTCCACATCGAAGGCACCGAGCTGTAAATCTCCACAAATCACGCCATCACGGAGGTAGAGTACTCTGTTTCCCCGCAAAGCTGTTTTGATGTCATGCGTGACCATCACGATGCTCTGTCCATTTAAATTGACCGCGGTCAAGACATCCAGGACACTATCACTTGCAGCAGAGTTAAGTGCACCCGTTGGCTCATCTGCGAACACGATTCTTGGACTGTTGATCAATGCGCGCACGATGCCTGCCCTCTGCGCTTCACCACCTGAGAGCTGTGAGGGGAATTTCCCCCATGCCGCTTCATTTAATCCCACTTGGGAAAGTAACTGTTTGGCTTTTGCCACGATGTCCCGCTTGTTCTTACTCACCAGCAAGCCGCTCGCCAATGCATTATCTAGAACACTCATATTGTCTAGTAAATAGACCTGTTGAAACACAAACCCGCAATTATTCCTTCTAAAAATCGCAAGTTGGTCGTTATTCAGCTTGGAGATATTCCTCTTCTCAAAATGTATTTCACCTAATGACGGCTTATCCATACCACTAAGTGCATAGAGGAGGGTGGATTTCCCTGAACCCGAGCTGCCCATGATAACCGTAAAATCCCCCTCCAGCAGGCTGATGTCCAGGTTCTTCAGTACATGCTGTTGAACGCCACCACTGGAAAACGTTTTGCATAATTTCTCTGTTCTTAATAGCCTATTTTGCATGGATTAACCACCCTATTCTCGTATTTATAATTGCATTGCTCCTATTCGCTCCTAAACAAATAAGACTGCAATAAAGATTACAGTCCTAGCATACAAGAGCAATTCTTATTTAATCTTTATCCAATCCTTAACCAATTCTTAAATCGCTTAGGCGAGCTTGATTCTCAGGATAACAGTAAAACCGTCCTCACGGTTATGACATTCAATATCCCCTTGCATGTTCTGCGTAAAATATTTGGAAATGTATAAACCAAGCCCTGACCCACTGTGGCCTGCTACGTTATTCCCTCGATAAAATTTGTTAAACACGAGCGGTAATTCATCGCTATGGACGCCACTTCCATAATCCATAATACGAAGTTCTAAATGCGTATACGTGACAAGAGCAGTAATTGTGACAGAGGTACCCGCATACTTATAGGAATTGCTCAGAATATTATCAAATACTTGTTGTAGGCGCGTTACATCCGTTAAAATGATACACTCCGGAATCGGATCACAGCTAATTTGATCATCGTAATTCACATTCTCAATCATCCCATTTAGGACACCACTTAATTCCTCAGTAACCGTTACTTTTAACTCTTGCAGTTCTTCTAAAGTCGCATGGAACATATCGGTTACTAATAGATTGATTTGCTCTGCTTTCGAATAGATCGTGTTTAACTGCTTCATTACTTTGTCATCGGCAGCACGAATCAGCATCAATTCACTCACTGCTTTAATAGAGGCAACTGGTGTTTTGATGTCATGGCTTAAGCTGGCAACTAGCTCCTTCTTGCTGCGATTTGCATCATATTCACTCTGACGCGCTGCAGCTAATTCCTCGCGCATGATGTCAAAGCTTTCGGTAAAAGCACCAAACAGGTTGTTTTTATCCATTGTTAAAGGAATGTCCAAATTGCCTCTCGCTACATTTACAGCAAAGCTCTGCAGCTTTTTGAACGGTTTAAATACGCTATGATTTAACAATAATATATAGAGCGTGCACAGTAACGTTATCGTCATAAATGTCAGAACGATGATGACCACAAGCCGTTCCTTCATATGCCGCACAATTTCTTTGTCATCATTATGAATGATAAGCTTGCCCATGAGACTACCCTTTTGCATCACGTCTACGATCGTATTTCTATTTCTAATGGCATCGTTTATTGTCGTGGGGGTCACGCTAGCAGTTTGGTATAGTAGGTTTTCACTGTTATCTATAACGTAAAATTGCTGCTTTAGAGCGCTGTAGTCTCCTTGTTCCAAATGACCCCATTGGCTTTCAATCGTCTTTAACACCTTATTCACAGCGACAATATCCACGTCGGTTTCTAACTTAGTCTCGATCACTAGAATAGACAAGATGACGCCAGCAATTAAAACAGCAGAGATCGTTAACAATAACCATTTTGCCTTCATATTCCGCCATCCTCTAAGACGTATCCCGTTCCCCATATGGTTTTGATATATTGTGGTTCAGTGGGATTGACTTCAATCTTCTCGCGCAAATGACGGATATGTACATTGAGTGTTCCATCTCCGGTAAAGGAATCACCCCATACATTGTGAAACAACTCATCCTTGGAGACCACTCTATTTTTATTGTTCGCTAAATAACAGAGCAGTTTATATTCCAACGTCTTAAGCTTGATATCTACACCGTTGACACGGACACGACAAAGCATACAATCGATCTTGACCTGGCCAAACTCTAGCATTTCAGCGGAGTTGCTATTGCCCCCATACCGTTTGAGAACGGCCTTAACTTTGGCAAGCAACACGCTAAGTGTATATGGCTTGTGTATGTAATCGTCTCCACCTATGTTGAGTGCAATCAGAATATCGTCATCGCTAGAGCGTGCGCTAATAAACAGAATGGGAATCTGCGTGGTTTGCCGCAATTTTTTGCACAAATCAAATCCCGATGTATCACCCAGATTAATGTCCAGAAGGATCAGTGATGTTTCATTTTCTTCTAAGAACTGTACACAAGCATCTGCACTAGTGACATAAGCAGATGTGACCTCAAACATATTAAAGTACTCACTTGTTGTCTCAGCAAGGACAATCTCATCATCTACAATTAAACAATCATAGTTCATATATGCTCTCCATTAGACAATAGAATGATAACCCAATTGTTACTTCGATAATGTACCATAAGTTAGGAGGATTCCGGTATCTTTAATTAAATATGATCGAAAGGCATTCCCCCCAACTCATGACAATGGTGATCCAAACATTCATTTTTCTCATCTTTACTTTGCTCAAGTCCAGCGAAGCGGATGCGGTTGTGGCTTACGCTCGGATATCGTATGCTATCTATATGATTCGTGGTTTTTCTTGCTATGTTCCCTATTAAACGAACCTATATTACGGCTCCATTTATAGCGAATGACTTTATTCTTGAAAGGATATTCTAATGAACAAATGGCTTAAAGCAGCTATATTTCTCGTGAGTTCTGCCTTTTTAACTCGGCTGATTCCCTTTTCATCCTGGTTTCGTATTCTCGACACCATGATACACGAACTTGGACACGCGGTGATGACCCTGATCATGTCCGGTCAAGTACTCAGCATCGAGTTGAACCCGGATCACAGTGGCGTAACGTATTCCATCCTGACTTCAGGTTGGAGCCCGATCATTGTTTCCTTGGCGGGTTACACGTCCGCCTCTCTATTCGCCATTCTGATGTTCTACGGTTATGCCAAACAAAAACAGGCTACAGGTCTTCTAACAATTACCGCTCTAGCGCTCCTGTCGATCATCTTCTTCGTACACTCAGGTTACGGGTTATGGTGGCTGATTGTATTCATCATCGTGAATCTCATTTTTTATTATCTTGGACCCAAAGTTCGAAATTTCTATTATTTGCTGCTCGCCTTTCTCTGTCTCGAAGAATCGGTTGTCGGGCCCCTCACACTCGGGCTGAGAGCGCTCAGCCATCCGAAACAAGCTGGAGATGCCACCAATCTGGCGAATATGACCGTTCTCCCAGCGTTCTTATGGGGGCTGCTCTTTTTCCTCTTTTCCCTAGGGTGTGCTAAGGTTGCCCTTCAGCTGTTCTGGAGAAAACGTTGAACCCGCTTAAATTCATGTTCCGTAAAACAATCAAAAAAAGAATCAAACGGTGTGCATTGTTGACATGCTCACCGTTTGATTCTTGTTCTATTTAAACAAACTTCCTGTTCATTACTTCATATATTGTTTCACTAACTCATAACATCTTTCTTTTGTAATTCGTAATAGAGAAGCGGTGTATTGTAATGACTCCATAGTTCCACCTTTATATTCTAGTGATTCATCCTTCGCTGTTTCATCTCTAAATGTTATCCAATTCAATTGCTTTTTCTTTAATCCAGCCATTTCGCTTGTGGATAGCTGTTCCTTTAACACACTATATATTTCATTTAAGGCAGTATCCCATCTTTTATACGTTTCTCCTGCCGCAGTTTTCATGGATACTGTTGTTCCCTCTTCGTATAGGTCTTGTAAATCGGCAAGACCTTCTTCTATAGCATTTAGCTTTTGGATATACTCTTCCTTTTTCTCTGAAGTGGCAATCTCTTTCTCTATCGTAGGCGCTTCTTCTTTTTCAATCTTTTCTTCTTCAATCTTATCTACTTCCTTATCTACTTCGTTCTTTTCTTCTTTGATCGTTTCCTCTTGTTCTATTGGTACTGGTTGCTGTATATTCGAACCCTCATTCACGTTATTACTGCACCCTGTTATTAAAATACATGTTAGCAAGGTCGATATCATTAGCTTTCTCATCTGTTGTCTCTCCTATTATCCAATTATTTTTCTTTCTACCTCCGCCATTTTCAGGTGTCTGATTTATGGCAACCTTATAACGATAGACGAATACTCGACGAATATTGTTGCGTTATGGGAGTCCGTTGGAGAAATAGCTAGCAATAAAAGATGGCTTAACGAATACAAAGATGAAAAAAAGACACCCATTAAGGCGTCTCTTCTGGTACTAGATATGGCAACGAGCCGTGGCGTGGTAAATCCACAAAGCGACGTCTTGTGATGTTGAGAAAGTTTAGCGAGTAATGTGCAGTAATGCGCGCCCGTGAGGATGCATAGACCTCATTCCAGCGTTGTTCACTTAATTTTGAAGCACTCTCTTCTATATAAACTAAATAAAGTACAACCCATACATGTAGGGTAGCGGTAGAGTCTTCACTTTGGTATTTCCAGACGTTGTGATGGGTGAATCGGGATCGAATAATAGCGAACAGAGCTCAGCCTCGTTAGCGATCGTAGTGACGCTATCCAGCGTAGTCAATTCATAACTGCCGTCTGGCAGAACAGCGATATTCATATTCTGATCACTAGTCCTATCTAATCCGACTTGAGAGATTAGTGTAGCGCCATCCACGACTAGAACGGTTCCTGCATTGGATTCATACGAAGTCGGTTTTACTCCGGCATGATCCAGAAGATCTGCGAGCTCTGTTTGTTCCCAAGTTACCATGAGAGTCAACGAAGATAAATGGAATTGTCGGATCGAATGGGATAGAAGTGCAATGACGGCAGCTGATGTTCCTGCCCACTCCACAACAGTACCTATGGGTTCTTCGCCACCCTCATGACTCTTAGAAATGGCTAATACAACAAAAGCGGCGGGTTCTTGGTTAGTGGACTCAGCCACGAATATGTGTTGGTCCTGACGTTGAATATTGGCAACAGGTTGGGCACAAATAGCTTGTTGTAAGTCAGATATCCCCCATTGAATCGCTGCCGATTGACGATGTAGCAGCGCATGAATTGTAAAAATATCCGTAGGTTCCATATCACGTATTTTCCAGGGTAATGAACCCTGTGTGAGTCCGTATGTCATATCTGCGTCAATCACAAATTTTCTAGATTTACCAAAATGGACACTACCTACTCTCGTATACAAGGAGCGCTCTCCCGATATGAACAACAAAGAGGCTCCAGCTTCACGGGCATGTTGCTGGCATAAATCTAATAATTTGCTTGCAATCCCCTGACCTCGGTATTGAGGATCCGTACATACTGCACCCATAGAAAAGGCGAATAAAGAAGCGTTCAGTGATTTAATCATTACAGGTACCATCCCCATAAATGACACGATCTTACCCTGTTCATCAAATGCTCCATAAGAATGACTTATTCCAGGTCGGAATAGGCTTGGAAACGAGGATTCCATATAACGATCCCCCTCTGTACAGAATACATCTTCCACTAATGTCACCGCTTGTCCTAGTTCATGATCCTGTATCAATCTGAATATCAAGAATGTTTCCTCCTAGTTGTTAGCCAAATATGAATCAGCCAATAAGTGTTTATGTATCCATTAGAAAACAAGTTAACTACATAAGGTGTTAAAATATTGGGGTTTTAACGAAAAAAAGCAAAATCCACACCCTTATGCGGTTGTGGATTTACATGTTATCTTTATCGATTAGTCTCACAAAATCGCATTAGCAATCAGCTTATCAAACTTGCGAATATCTACACCTTTTTGCAATTTCACTTTGATATGACCTGCCCGTGTCCACAGCTCAACTTCCGAATTAGTGTCCAGAAATCCACCCGCGTTCTCTGTGGACCACATATTAATAGAGGAATAAGGTAAGGAATATATTTCAATCTTTTTGCCTGTAAAACCCTGTGCATCCCTCACAATTAGCCTCTTGTTCGTAAAAATAGCCGAATCTCGAAAGGTTTTATATGCTGCAACAGCTACTTCTCCACTTACTAGGATATCGTTAACATCTTGCGGAATCGGACACTCTGAAACCAAGGTCCATTCTAAAACACTTTGAGTTGCCGCCATTTACCCAGCCCCCTGATCATATTATTATCTGATGGTATTATTCGACATTATCCCTTTTATTCCTCTATCATCCATCTAATTCGACTTCTCCCAAGCCTAACGTTCGAACCTTCCCATCATTTTTGAATCAAATAAAACAAATAGAGACATTCTAAAATCATACTATCTTAGAGAGGCTCGTGAAATTGTGAAAAAGCTATGGGTTCAGGTGCTAACCTTAGGATTAAGCTGTAGCTTTATCCTGATATCTGCATGCTCTTCAAACCATGATATACGCCCACGCTCCGTTAATGACCACAAGACAAAAATAGTTACAGAAGAACAAACCAATGACCCCGATCTGTACTTCGGAGATTTAGGTGTTGAACAACGATTTAATGCCCACCGCCTACGGGGTTACACTGCAGATCCGAACCAAAAGACATTATTAGATCCGAATGGATTACCACTCATCGAGCAACACCCTAAACCTTCCATTGGTCTGAGCCATAAGAATGATGTGGAGAATGTCATCACAACCGCTGAGTCTTATATAGGAACCCCTTACGTGTATGGTTCTGACCGAACTGAGCCTTCTACCTTCGACTGTTCTGATTATATACAGTGGGTGTTCATGACTTCATTGGATATGCACTTGCCGTGGGATTCGAGGAGTCAAGCTGCATATGTTAAGGCCTTTTCCAAAAAAAAATATACTTCACTGAAAGAGGCACAGCGCGGTGATTTGTTATTCTTTTCTAGCTATAGAGGAGACAACGCATCTGACTATGAAAATTTGAAGCCATCCGATAAGATCATTACCCATGTAGGTATTTATATGGGGAATGGAAAGATCATTCATTGCCCTTCTAAGAACAGCGGCGGCGTTCATATTGGCGAATTGACGTGGAGGCAGCTGAATAACCGCTTCATCCTTGGAGGAAGTATTCTTGATTAACTTTTTAGCTGTGCTGGTCTCTGGTGGTTTTGAATTGCCCGAATACTTTCACAGGTTCAATCATTCCCGCACCGACAGAGAATGACGGCCGTGTCACACAAATAGGTGCCTGGATGTTTTAACCGCATGCGACCACGCGTGCAAGGTCATAGAAAAAGAGAGGACAGCGGTTAAACGCAGTCCTCTCTTGGTCGAACAAATGTCAGAACGTAAAATCCTCCTCAAACAAATCCGGCTCTTCCTGGCCTTCCTTTGCGGCTGCCGGAAGGACGCTCGGGAGCGTCCCCATCAGGACTTGTAAAAATATTCCACTTCAAATAGCGGGCCATATCGTCCTGAATTTTCAGCTCCCTACTTACATATTTAATAATATCTTCTTCAACACTAAATTCCCTATTATCCAAAAGATTATTACTATGAGTAACTGTTCCATCAATACGATTTATGTTTACCGCACCAATTCTTATATTGCCAACCATATAGCTTGGCATATCATCGTCTAGGTATACATCAACATTAACTATTGGGCTAAAGTATGATAGATCTTTAACTGTATTATAAAATTCATCCAAGTTAATATTACGAGTAATTCCACAGTTTTCACATTTTCCATATGCTACCGAACAAATAACACCATGTTCAAAAGGGTCACACTCAAGCTTATTTATACATCATTCGTGTTAATCCAACCACTATCTTCAACAGATCGAAACTGTTTTACTCGAAAACTCATTAACCTCATTTACAAGACTCCTTCGATGTTATTATATTAAACCAAAAAATATTATTTCAATAATAGAGGATGTAATAATTATAAATATATTTTACACTCTTCTCTCTGGTTTAACTAGGAGAGCGTAAAATATTATGTGTAAATAGATAAATAGAAAAAGGAAGACCTTTTCTTGTAGAATTGAGTTACCACACAAAATTCACAGAGAGAGGTCTTCCCTATGAATCATTTTACAACAGATTTAGTCCAAGCTCTAGTCACAAAGCAAGATGTAACGGAAGTATTTCGCAGTCACTTAGAGTCTGCCATGAATCATCTGCTAGAGACGGAACTTACTGCATTCCTAGACTATGAAAAATATGACCGTATAGGCGTGAATTCAGGTAATTCTCGTAACGGTGGCTATTGCCGTACGCTTCACACTGAGTATGGGGACCTACAGTTAAACATTCCCCGAGATCGTAATGGAGAGTTTAAGCAACAGACTGTACCACCGTATAAACGCTCGAATGACACGCTAGAATCCTTCGTCATTCACATGTTTCAAAAGGGTGTAACGATGACGGAGATTGCCGACCTAATTGAGAAAATGTATGGTCACCACTACACGCCGCAAACCGTATCGAACATGACCAAAGTAATGGTCGAACATGTTGATGCTTTTATGAAACGACCACTTGAGAAGCGTTATGTGTGCGTCTATATCGATGCGACTTACATCGCTGTTAAACGTAAAACGGTATCAAAGGAAGCGATCTACATTGCCGTAGGAATTCGTGAGGATGGCACCAAGGAAGTACTCTCTTACGCCGTTGCACCGACCGAATCTGCATACATCTGGAAAGAACTGCTCCAGGACGTAAAAGAGCGTGGCACCGAAGAAATCCTTCTATTTATTTCCGATGGACTCACAGGTATTATGAATGCGATTCAAGAGATCTACCCGCAAGCAAAGTACCAAACATGCTGTGTTCATTTAGCACGAAATATTGCACATAAAGTTCGAGTCTCAGATCGGGCAGAGGTCTGTGAGGACTTCAAATCCGTCTATCGATCCGACGATGAAGAAGCTGGTAAAGCAGCTCTAGCAACCTTCTGTGACAAGTGGAAGGCTGCTTATCCTAAGGTCGTTAATTCCCTACGAGAAAATCCCTACATCTTCACGTTTTATAGCTTTCCAAAGCCTATTTGGAGAAGCATTTATTCGACAAATTTAATCGAATCGTTTAATAAACAGATTAAGAAATACACAAAGCGCAAGGAACAATTTCCGCATGAAGAAGCCTTAGAGAAGTTCTTGGTTTCACAGTTTGAAAGCTATAACCAACGCTTTGCTACACGTTGTCATATTGGTTTTGATCAAGCTCGCTCAGAACTGCTAGCTATGTTCTCCACCAAAGCCTAACACTATTTCTACAAGACAAGGTTATTTTCATTTACACATAATTCTTGACGCTGCCTTAACTAGAATATCTTGTAAATTAATTGTCTGAATAATAGCACATATGTTATATAATTTATCCATTTGTTCACGTTTTTTATTATCACACGGTTTCCATGCCCCTGTAATCATTACAATAAGCAGTTCATATTAAAACTACTATTATTCCCGTACAGTCTTCTCACGGGTTTAAACACGTATAGAGAACGTTAGGAGCCATCTGACAATGTAGATAAAACTACCAAAGTTCATACCTCCCACTTATAACATGTCGTCTACAAGATACATAAAAAATAGATACGAACTCTCTAAATGTCTACAATCCGTATACTATTTCAGAACACATATAAAAACCCAAACTTAATACAGGTTGGGTTTTGTAGCGGAGACGGGGGAATTGGGACTCCCCTAACATTCTTACATTATTAGGTTTCTAATTAAACTACCTTCTATTTCTATTTTAAATTCACCATTATTTATATTATATTTCACACCTCGACCACTCAGAACTCTATAAGTAATTCTGCATTCTGTAACTCTTTATAATCACTTAGAAAATCATCAGCATCCACCTTATTCATAAAATGCCTGATGGATGTATAGGCTTTTTTCCCTTTAACAGACTCTATAATAAACTCATACTCCAAGGGTGTTTCCTATCGGCGAACTATAAATGTAACATTTATCCATCCACATCGTGACTAAATAAAAGATGTTGTAGACATCTCGTCTACAACATCTTTTAAAAATAGACCTCCATAAATCCTGATGTCTACATTTGGTCTACAATTTAGTCCATGAATGAGAAAGAACCCGCTCACTAAGCGGGTTCTTCTAATGGAGGCGAGCCGTGGCGTGGTAAATCCACAATTCGCCGGAATGGTTTCTAGCTTCACAAATGAAATGTTATATCTCTATGCCCAGTTTTGCTATAAGCAACAATATAAGCTCTTTTGCAGACTCCATAGCTTCCTCTAAGGAATAGGTTAAACGATCTGTCACCGAAATAATATCTTCATGATCTTCAGGTGTTTCGAGTACTTTTTTAATATTAATATCACTCCCCCTTATTTCCTCAGCTGTATTCATTAACCGAAGGATCGCACTCATTGAATAATGTGCCGTCCTTAAAGTACGAATAATTTTCAATCGTGTTATTTCATTCTCTGTATATGCACGAGATCCATTTGAAAGTCGGGGGACTGTGATTAATCCATTACGTTCCCAATTTCGCAAAACTTCAGGGGAGAGGTTCAGAACCTCGGCTGCCTCTTTCCGTGTATACGTTTGAGCAGAAACAGGTCTCATTCCACTCATCCACTGCTCCGAAAGTTCTATGGCTTCTAATGCTCGGTTATATTCCCTTTCCAGATGGGACAAATATGCTAACGCATGCTCTAGTGCTTGCTTAAAGTCCTCTTTACCGCTAGCTTCAACAATGGCTCTGGCCTTTGCCCGGATTAACCCTTGAACAATTTCACAACGAAATGCGATTCTGGTTATTTTCAGTTGAAATAAATGCAAGTCTGAATACATGCGGTAGCCATTCTTACTTCTCGGAACATACGAGATATATTTCCATTCTTCATAAATCCGTACGGTGTTAGGATGTACCCCAACTAATGCCGCAATTTCTTTGGTTTTGTACATCCCACAATCCTACTTCCATTTAAAAAATTTGAACGCCCCAACCAAGCTGATAACCGTACAAATGCCTAATACCAAAATCGGCACTGCCATACCCGCCATGTCTCCACCTGTACTTACCAGCTTCAATAAATGAATACCATGGGACAAAGGTAGTATGTCCATTAGCCATTGAAAGAATCGCGGCATCACTTCATACGGAATCGTCGCACCTGAGAACAACAACATCGTAAAGTAAGCGACGGAACTCCATACATTCGCTGCTTTTTGATCCGGTACAACACTACCAATAAGAACACCAATACTGTACATAGCTACAATAACAAAAGCATATACGCTCAAAAACATAAGCCAGGAGCCAACAATTTGATAATCAAACAATACATAATATACGAGGGTAACGCCAATGAATGAAACAAGGGCAGAAGAAAGCTGAATTAGACCTTGCGCGAATAAAATCTGTAAAGGTGATACCGGCGTGACTTGAAATCGTTTAAGAATGCCTCGGTGCCGATAATCAGCAATGGTTAGCGGCAAACCCATGACTCCCGTTGCAAGCACACCAATAGTTATAACGGCTGCGTAGGATAATTCGAAGTTAGATACACCTGCCGAAGCATCTTTACTAAGCAAGTAACCAAACAGGGTCGCCAAAATGATTGGAAAACAAATACCGAAAATTAAAATATCAATACCTTTCCACACCAGCTTACCTTCTATTTTTAAAAGTGCAGTCATTGTTCTCATCACCATTGTTCCTCCTCGCCAGCAAAATGTAGATATGCGTCTTCAAGTGTTGTTTTCCCACTAGCGACTAAAGCCTCCTGGATGGTTCCATGAAAGACGGTTTGACCTTCACGCAGAATTAATATCTCATCACATAACGCTTCAACCTCATCCATGTAATGTGATGTTAATACGATCGCCAAACCATCTGCTTTCATGGCTAAGAGATGCTTCCATAGCATTCGACGAGCCTTCGTATCTAGCCCTGTTGTCAATTCATCTAGAAATACAAGCTTCGGTTCATGAATTAGAGCAAGAAGTACAGCCAGACGTTGGCGCTCCCCACCAGAAAGCAATTTAATAAGCTGCTTTTCCTTACCTGCCAATCCAAAGGTTTGTAATAAAGTAGGTACGTCTGCCGTTTTCTTATAAAGTGATTTCCACTGCTCACATGCGTCAGAAACGGTTAGTTTATCTTGGAAATGGGTTTCTTGAAACTGCACACCTACTTGTTCAAATATCTCCTTTCGATTGCGTAGCGGTGACTTGTCCATTATGACAAGCTCATCATGAGTGCTTTTTTCAATACCAAGCACTGCAGCAATGCTTGAAGATTTTCCTGCCCCATTTGCACCTAGTAATCCAATGACTTGCCCGGACTTTACTTGAAAACTAATTCGATTGACTGCCGTTTTCTGAGCATATGTTACCGACAAATATTCGACCTTTAATACCATGTTCTAACCTCCTAAATAAGTCTTAGGACGTAACTATAACAAAAGATCTATAGGGTGGTGTCTTAATGGAGGGTTTGAAGTACCTGCAATCTTAACTTTCTTTTAGAAACATGTAGAACTTACACTGATAGTTAAAATCATGGAAATGCAAAAGATCCACAACTCTAGAGTTGTGGATCTTTCATATGGAGGCGAACCGTGGCGGAACAAACCCGTTACCCATCGGAGCACCCGCGCCCTATTTCAGGCTGGCCAGCTTCTCCAGAAAATCTGCCACGATTTCCAACGACGCTGCATCAAAACTTGTTAACAATTTCATTGATTTTTGATCCTTCTCCTGGTGGAATACCTGATGCAGTTCGGCCAATTCGGCGCCGAGCGGTGTCACGGAGAAATAAATTTCTTTCAGGTTGTCCGGTAGCTGGGTTTTTCGAATCAGACCCTGATCCAGCAATTTGCGGGTAATTTTGGAGACGGCCCCTTTCGTTATCTCCATATCGCGGGCGATATCGACCCCTTTAATACCTTCATGCCTATTGATGACGTCCAACACATGCAGGCTTGAGACGGATAGGTGGGGCAGCATTTTTTTTAGCCGGTCGTCAGAGATGTGCTACATGAGCCAAAGCCGATCCTGGTCCTCATCGGTTTCGCTGATGAGGAGCCGGTACACTGACTTTTCGATGCGGTTTTTGAGCTGAAACAAATCATCATTCATATCTGGCATTAGGCAAGCCTACCTTTTTTCTTTTCATTATATTATTGTTTCCAAGGAAACCATTTTACAGGATTACTTTTTCTTGTTATTATGGTTTCCATGTAAACCATTTGGCGAAACGCGGTCTTCATATAGCTTCAACAGAAACTATCTATTTGGAGGGAATTTTAATGAATGAGGTCATTCAAGTGATCCGCCAGCATCGCTCCATACGTAAGTTTAAAAATATTCCGTTGACTGGCGAGCAAATTCAAGCCATTGTTGATGCAGCGCAAATGGCACCGACCTCGGCGCATATGCAGCCGTTCTCGATCATCGGCGTCACTAATCAGGAACTGCGGAAGAAGATCGCGATGCATTCGAAAAATCCGTGGATTGAGGAATGCGGGTACTTCTTTATTTTTTGCACCGATCTTCATCGGATCATGTTGGCCGCCGGCCCAGACCAACAAGAAAAAATGGCCCGTAACCTGAGTTTCTCGTATATTTACCAAACCGCGGTGCTGAGCGCCGCGCTTGCCTTGCAAAATGCCAATGTGACGGCCGAATCGATGGGACTCGGAGCCGTGATCATCGGCGGAATTAACGAGGCCCTGCCCGCACTGGACGAATGGCTTGGACTGCCGGACTTCGTCATTCCTTTGGCAGGTCTTGCAGTAGGCGTTCCCGACGAGTTCCCCGAGCAAAAACCGCGGTTGCCGCGGTCCGCCGTCTTCTTTGAAAACCGATATGACCGGGATCTTAAAGCAAAGGTTGAAAGATATGACCAGGAAATCGAGGAGTACTACGGCGCACGAACGAATAACAAACAAAAGGCAAGCTGGTCCGGGAAATTCATTACCATGCTGGATAAAGATTTGCCGTTGGGCGGATATACGGAATATGTAAAAAGTAAAGGATTTGATTTGAAATAATAAGAATTGTGTATAAAGAGCATGTTGACCTGATCCTATAGCTTCTTATCCCTGAAATGCAAAATCCACAACCGGATTCGGTTGTGGATTTAAAGTATGGAGGAACACAATCTAAAAACGAACTCTCAAACTCCTTATTACTAGCTTCAACTTCTTCAATAAGACTTTTCTCCACGGTTACTGGACGGTCACTGGAATTTAGAATAAGCGTCAATTTATCATCATACAGATAGATGGAATTCACGAATACATTGATTAACGTTTTACGATACTTCTCATCATTGATGTTCCCATTTTTTAAATGTGATAAGAAAAATCTGATCTCTGATTCGGAAATTTCAACTTGAGACAATTGTTCAACGGCGATTTGCTTTTCTAAACTTTCCTTTTCCGTTTCCAACATAGCAAGGTGTCCATACATGGGCTTACGAACGGAATCAATATCACATTCTGCAATAGCATTGAGAATATTATTCTTTTTGCGCTCGTTTTCTTTAAGTAACTTGTTCAACCGTTTAATCTCTGACTGGTCGTTATCCTTCTGACAGATTTTAATTACTTCTTTTACTATTTTAGAGATATTTCCATCCGTTAATAACTTCCTACACTCATCCACCACATAGTTTTCGATATAATCCTTTTTTACTGGTTTCTTGTTACAACTTTTCTTTTTAGCATTGTTACATTTATAATAATGATGGCTTTTTCCCGTTTTAGAGGTTCCACTAACCCCTGTTATCATCTCTTTACAATGACCACAAAATAGCTTTGTGGTTAATAAATATTCTTCCTTGGCTTTGGCACGGGCTGGAGCCTTTTTATTTTTATCTAGTATTTCAGCGACTTGATAGAATAACTCATCTGAAATAATTCTAGGTAAACCGTCCTTAGTTTCAGTTCCTTTATAAGTATAAATTCCAATATATCGTTTGTTTTTCAACATACCTCGTAAAGAATTTTTATTAAACGCTACACCCCGTGTATATGTCAATCAAAATGTTGACCACCTTGCTAACCCAATAGTTGACCACCCTGGCAGAAAAAAATGGGCACTTGTAGGTGCCAGTGTGAGTG
>NZ_JBNPWS010000030.1:0-63986 GCF_050433705.1 Paenibacillus sp. DS2015
CCACACGTACCCATCCCGAACACGACCGTTAAGCCCTCCAGCGCCGATGGTACTTGGACCGCAGGGTCCTGGGAGAGTAGGACGTCGCCAAGCAAAAACCACTGTTGATTTTATCGACAGTGGTTTTTATGTTTTGTAGACTAAACGGAGGTTTTATTTCTGAATCATGCTACGATTTAATTATTTCCTAAGCAACAATATTTGAAATGTATTGTGAAAGCGCATTCAGTTTTATCGTATTTATTATGAGGGTTGGGTTGCTCAGAAGGGATATACGAAAATATGAAATTATCTGTTTTTACAGTGTCTGTACCTGATATGACACCTACTGAATTTGCTAAAGCAGCTTCTTTAGTCGGTATAGAGGGTATAGAGTGGCGTTTTAAGGGTATACCTGAAGACGCGTTGCTTGAGGATCCATCTTTTTGGAGAAATAATCGTTGTTCTATAGATCCATCTAAGTGGGAGGCGGAGCTCCCAATCTTTACAGAGGCAGCTTTAAGCTGTGGTATGCAATCTATTGCGCTTGTCCCTTATCTTACCTGCGGTGATATGAAGTCGGCTGAACAGGCAATGCTGGTTGCTTCTCGTCTTGGGGCTTCTATGGTTAGGGTAGGCGTACCTACATATGATCGTAAGACCTCTTATAACGATCTATATGACTTGGCTACTAGATATCTTGCACAGATACAGGAGTTAGCTGAACAGTATAAGGTCAAGGCGTTAGTAGAGACACACCATAAGACAATTGCACCAAGTGCCAGTCTTGCATATAGGTTAGTTCAATCACTTAACCCTGACCGTGTGGGTGTGTTATATGACCCTGGTAATATGGTGTTCGAGGGATTCGAGAATTATCGTTTGGGTCTACAATTATTGGGTCCCTATTTAGGTCATGTTCATTTTAAGAATGCGATATGGTGTAGGAATCATCAGAGTGACACTGCAACATGGAAAGAGCAAACGTGGAAGGCTCAGTGGGCATCGATTGACAAGGGTATAGTGCCTTGGATTGAAGTGATGAGGGATTTGAAGGCTGTTGGCTATGATGGTTATGTAGGCATTGAGGACTTCAGTCAGACATATGATTCTATGGATATGTTAAAGAATAGTGCAGACCTATTTAGGCTAATACAATCAGAAATTTAGTCATAAGCAAGAAGGAAAATAATCTGGGTAACAGATGGATGAACACGATAAAACAGCAAATATAGAAGTATGTGATATGTGATATTGGAAACAGGTGTAACAATAAGAAGATAATAAGTTATCCACAATCCATAAGAGTGTTGATTAATCGTGAATATAAAGTCTAAAATGAACCTGTGGATATCTTTTATTGATAAGAGAGATACAATACAAGCCATAAGGCATAATTTAGGAGTACTATTAATTAGTGCGTTATGTATTTCAATTGATGTGAGAATATAAAACAAAGAATAAGAAAAGAATGGTAATGGGGATTTTTTTTATTCTGCCGGTTGGTAAAGATTTCATGTTTCTTATGCGTCGAAGAATCAAAGATCTAAGTTTGTTCTCAAATTGAGTTTGGATATACTTCTAAAACAAGGCATGATTTTATATAGAGCGGATCATCATGTTGGACAAGTACCTTATGTTTGAACTATCCTTCATTTTGGCTATGTATTGTCCTGAGTATATAAGTAGTAAATGAGTTCCTATTAGGGTCTTTACTTTGTGGACTTGAATAATAATGTTATTAGCGTATCTTTTTATCGCCCGATTACAAATATGGAATTCACTTGTTTCTAAGTCCTTTGTATGATTTGATTAAGTGATAAGGTCTATAGGTTAGAACGCTTTATTGACGGATATATGACCTGTCACATGCTTGGTGCCGTCTTGTATTAGGTCGAAATGGGAGAACGAGAATATCGTTCTAATAAAAAGGCCTATGTGTCATAGTTCTCACTAATCTTGAAGATCACTATATTAATGAGGTGGGGATATAGGAAATAGGATGAATGAATCCACCGGTGTACTTAATGAAACTATTTAGGCACCTATAATTAAGGGATGAAAGGAAAGAGGCTTCTTAAAAACTTAGCTGGTGACTGATTAATTAAGCGAAGCTTTATATTCGTGTGAGATTCAGACGTTCTGTACCGGAGGTTAGGTAAGTAGACTGGATTCAAGTGATTGTTTTATAGTAGTATATTTTTAAACTGGGGGTAGGTCTTACGATAGACGAAGATTGAGGTAAAACGATGATATAATCGCATCACTCATCTATAGAAATTATACGATAATTATGCAAGTAATAGAGAGTTACCGTTGAAGAATGTAACATTTTTGTTACCGATGGTCATAGGGGAGCAAGTATAATAATAAAGTATAAAAAGGGGACACCCATCTCCTAACGAAGACAGATGGTGCTAACAAGGCAGAATGAAAACTTTCGCAGGTGTTGCGAAATGGTTAAGGAGGACATACATGCGTGGAAAAACATGGCTACGTGCTCTCGTTCTGTTGTGTATGATAATGATGGTTCTTACCGGATGCAATAGTTCTGAAATTTCTTGGGATTCCTATGAGGGTGCAGCTAACGAAAAAACGTTCCCCGTACCTAACGTAGCAAGCAAGACAGATCGGCCTACTGGAAATTCGGAGTTGAATTACGTTCGTTACTCGCTGCCAGGACTAAAGGAAAAGGAAGGTATTCCTGATGTCTATTTGCAAACCATTAATGAATGGGGTTGGCAGGAGAATGAAGATGAGCAGAGCGATGCATCACGAGTTTTTATTAAGGACAATCGTGTGGTTCAAATAACGATTCATGATGATTTCTTTATGATTATGGTGCCTAAAAATGCTGATAAGTCCGTCATACGTAGTCTGGAAAATAAATAGTTCGGAACAAAAAGAAGATTCTCTTTCTATACTGGTACCCATACACTGGACACTTTTAAAAAAGGTGTTTAGTGTATGGGTACTTTTTTGTATACTGGAATGAATAGTGGGGGCGAGTGTATGAGTAAAAAATACTTTAATAAATATGAACAAGAACAGTTATCTAACAACCCGTACGTCTTACGTGCCAGTGAAAAATCAATTACGTATGCAGATGAATTCAAGAGGCTGTTCATCGAACAATACATGTTAAGGAGAACGCCAAGAGAGATCTTCGAATCAAGTGGGTTTCCTGTTGAGGTTCTCGGGATGAAGCGCATCGAACAGTGCGCAGATCGCTGGAAGAAAGGTTATGAGAAAGATGGAATTATTGGGCTTGCAGACTCACGTAAAGAAGCCGTGCTGCGCCCTTCAAAACAGAATTTATCCTCTGACGAGATCATTGCCAGACAAGAAGCGAAGATTAGGCTTCTGGAGGCTCAGCTTGAATACGTAAAAAAGTCAGACAGGAACGAAAGGAGGCTGTTAGCAAACAGAAAAAATCTAAACCAGAGTGAGTGTTTTAAATTGATTCAAGAGGCTGTTCAACAAGGCTTAGGACGAATGACACGCTACCTCTGCCAGCTACTAAACGGGGTATTACAACTACTTAAGCTCTGCTAACAAACGCCACAAGCATGCACAGGCGGATGAGCAAGCAGGCGCACTCATTAAGAAGGCATTCAAGCGAAGAGGTTACAAAAAGGGCGCCAGATCAATTAAGATGACGTTGGAAAACGAATATGATACGTGTTACAACCTGAAGCGTATTCGAAGGCTCATGAAAAAGTTTAACCTCGTATGTCCTCATCGGAAATCTAATCCGTATCGGCTTATGGCCAAAGCCACACAAGAACATCGTACGCTTCCTAATAAGCTGAAGAGGGACTTCAAGCAAGGCATCCCTGGTCTTGTCTTGCTCACCGACATTACCTATCTTCCGTATGGGAAATCACAGACGGCTTATTTATCGACCATTCTGGATGCCTCCACAGGTGAACTGCTAGCTCATAACCTCTCCGAGTCTCTCCAACTGCCTTTAGCTACAGAAACCATTCAAATACTAATGAGACAAAAGCGCTTGAAGCTCCATAAGGAGGCCTTCGTCCATTCCGATCAAGGGTGCCACTATACGAGTCCAGTCTACCAAGGATTATTGAAGCAAAAGGGCCTTGGACAGTCGATGTCACGGAGAGGAAACTGCTGGGACAATGCTCCGCAGGAGTCCTATTTTGGGCATATGAAGGATCATGTGAAGAGTCGAACTTGTATGACTTTTGCCGAAGTGAAACAAGAAATTAATCGTTATATCCGTTATTATAATCATCATCGATATCAATGGGGACTAAAAAAGATGACTCCTGTACAGTACAGGAATCATCTATTAAATCTAGCCTAACCCTCTTTTTTCAAGTGTCCTTGACAGTGGGTCCAGTTTATTCATTATTAGAAAGGGGATCTTCTTTTTATTCTGAAGCCTCGGGATATACCTTTATTGCTGGTAGTAGGAAATGTCTTTATCGTTAAATTTAATCATGCCATCTTTTCTCTTACGGGATAGTTTTGCATAGATATATAGTTTCGGTAGTATGTACCAGACATGCCAGAATAAAAAGGAAATGATAAAGGATACTGGAGACCAGAAGATAAGGATAATAGGAACAACTAAGCCAATCCATCCCGTATGGAAATAAACTTTACGAAATAAAGAATAGCTAATGTGTTGATTAGGCATGTAGCCAAGCCAAGGTAACTTGAGGGAAAACCCCCATCTTTTATGATAATGAAATCCTGCAATTAATAATACAGAACGAGATATGACATATTGAATCCATAGAACAATGGGTGCAGCTAAAATAAAATAAAAAATACTTGTCCAGTGAAGCAAAGTGACTTCCATAATCAATGCGATACAGGGAAGAAGCATGTAGCACATCAGTAATGTCTTGGATACGGGTACTTTTTTAATAAGTTTGTATTGATAAAAGGTGGCGCTCGCTTCGGTTTCTCCTATCATATAACACTACTCTCCTCCTTGAGGTTTCTTATAATAAATATATCGGTTAATGAGTAGTTTTTGTAAAGATATAAACGGTACAGACACTTCATAAGAGTGGGCTGAATACACATGTTAAGGTAATGGTCGCCCTGATCATGAGAATATGAAAGTTCTATGAAAAGGTTTAAAATAATAGAAACTGTAGCATACTGATAGGAAAAGAGACAAGGTGGGATGGTTGATATGGAAAATCAAACCGAACACGTCTGTATTATTTGCGGGCAAGATAAAGAAGAGGGAATACGTATTCTTTCTCAATTTATTTGCGAGGCTTGCGAATCGGAAATGGTGCATACGAATGCGGAGGAAGTCAGATATCGTTTTTTTATTCATCAAATGAAACAAATTAGTGAGCAGGTTAATGTATAGAAATAGGATAGCAAGAATAGGGAGCAGCCTCGAGCTGCTCTTTTTTTAGAATAATTAGAAAGTATAACGATATGTTGGGTGAACCGATTTTGTTCTATGGATGATGTATTAGCTTACCCTTTGCTTAATGGAGGGGAATGGGTTTGTGATGTAGGTTAAGAGATTATACAATAGAAGAAGGTAATGAATAAATGACCGTTAAGCATAGGCGGAATGTCTGAATTGCGCTAAAATAGCGTATATACCTATGTATGAAGGGAATCAGGCAATTCATGTCTATAAAATGTAGAAAAGCAGTGACTGTCCTAAATGAAGACATAGCTAGTCTTCGTGATATAAAGTGTGACGAACATCAAGTAGGATATGATATTCAAGAGAGTGAACTAGCTAGTAGTGTACCTCTATATGAGGCTTTAATAGAATATACGCAGAGAGATGATGATTCTTTTCATGTCCCTGGTCATAAAAATGGTCAAGCTTATACTTCTTATGGTGGGGCTGGATTATTGTCGGATGTGATGAAGATAGATGTTACAGAAATTACAGGTACGGATGATCTCCATCATCCAGAGGGTATTATTCGTGATGCGCAGTTGCTAGCGGCAAAATGTTTTGGTTCAGAGGAGAGCTATTTTCTCGTAGGTGGTAGTACGGTAGGGAACTTGGCGTTGATCTTAACCGTGTGTGGTCCAGCGGATGTGTTATTGGTCCAGCGGAATGTGCATAAATCCGTGCTTCATGGTCTGATGTTAGCGGGAGCACAAGCGGTGTTCTTGCAACCGGAAGTCGACCCAACGACTAGACTAGCGATTGCGCCCTCTAATGAGACGGTGGAACAAGCTTTACTCGCTTATCCAGAAGCTAAGGGTGTACTTGTTACGATGCCTAATTATTATGGTATGGGTAGCGACCTTGCGACGATGGCAGACATTTGTCATCGCTATCATGTTCCTTTACTTGTGGATGAGGCACATGGTGCTCATTATGGTCAGCATCCAGAGCTACCGCCAAGTGCACTGTCTTGCGGAGCCGATGGTGTCGTGCAGTCAACACACAAGATGCTAGCCGCGCTCACGATGGGCGCGATGCTGCATGTGCAGGGTGAACGGATCGACCGCGCTCTGCTTCGGCAGCGGCTCGCGATGGTCCAGAGCTCCAGCCCATCATACCCCGTGATGGCTTCGCTGGACCTAGCCCGCCGCCAGCTGCACGTGGGGGGCGCAGGCACCTTCACGGCGGGGCTCGCCGCCGTGGAGGCCTTCAAGCGCGGGCTCGCGGAGCTGCCGCGCTTCGGGCTGCTGCAGCCGCCGCAGCCCGGGGAGGCGTCCGCCGGCAACGCCGCGGCGGGCAGTGCAGCGCCGCCGCTAGCTTCGCTTGCGGCGTATGCGACGCAGGACCCCTTTAAGGTCGTCATATATGACGACTCCGGGGTCCTGAGCGGCTACGAGCTTCAACGCCGCTTAGAGTCGCGCGGCTGCATCCCTGAGATGAGCGACGCGTGGCATGTCGTCTTGCTCTTTAGTGTGGGATCCACAATGAAGGATGCTAGGCACCTTTTGGAGGTTGTACAGCATATATCTATAGAAATGGATGATGCCCACGGGCGATATGAACGGGGCATAGTTAATAACACTAATGCTGTCGAATTTTCCACGTGGAACATTTTTTTGGGAAATTACTCACTTCCTGTTCCTTTTGGACTCGCATCAACACCTACAGAAATGATTGAACCTGTATTATTAGAAGAGTGTGCAGGGAGAACTGCAGCAGAGATGATTACTCCGTATCCGCCAGGTATACCCATATTATATGCGGGTGAGGAAATCACAGCTAAGGTTAGTCAGCAATTAATGACAATTGCCAAAGCGGGGGCTAAATGCCAGGGAGCTGCTGATCCGAAACTGCACACCATCAATGTCTATAAAAGGGTTAGAAAGCAGGAAAAATAATGAACGAAAATCGTGTAAGAGGTAAATTTATTACTCTAGAGGGTGGCGAAGGATCGGGTAAGACAACCGTCATTAGTCGATTAAGTGCTTATTTAGACAGACGATCTCTGACTCATCTTCTTACAAGGGAACCTGGTGGGATTGAGATATCCGAGAAAATCCGTGATATTATTCTTGATCCCCATAATACAGCGATGGATGCAAGGACAGAGGCCTTACTCTATGCTGCTGCAAGGCGTCAGCATTTAGTCGAAAAGGTAGAACCGGCACTAAAGGCGGGTAATATTGTTCTGTGTGATCGTTTTGTAGATAGCAGCCTTGTGTATCAGGGATATGCTCGGGGACTTGGAATTGAGGAAGTGTGGAACATGAACCAGTTTGCAATTGACTCTCTTCTACCTGATGTAACATTCTACTTAGATATTGAGCCAGAGCTTGGCTTATCTCGCATTGCTGCTAGTATGGAGCGGGAAGTGAATCGCCTCGATTTAGAAGGGCTAGCGTTTCATCACAAGGTTCGCGAGGGTTATAGAAAGCTAGTGGAACTATATTCAGATCGAATGATTGTGATTGATGCATCGCAAACACCAGAACAGATAGAAAAAGACATTATTCAAGCGATGGAGAAGGGTATTTTAAAGGATTTATAATGATCTCTGTCAAATAGTGTAGTATAGAAGAGGCAATAGTCGTTATTGACCCTATTATAATGAGGAGGGAATGCAAGATGAAGCTAATCGTTGCGATTGTTCAGGATAAGGATAGCAACAGACTATCAGGAGAATTGGTGAAGGCTAATTTTCGTGCTACGAAACTTGCTAGTACAGGAGGGTTCTTGCGTGCAGGTAATACCACATTTATGATCGGGGTAGACGACAATCAGATAGAGTCTGTAATGAGTGTTATTAATAAGAGCTGCAAGGTACGTGAACAGTTGGTTACACCCGTAACACCTATGAGTGGGACAACAGATTCGTACTTGCCACTTCCAGTAGAAGTTCAAGTAGGTGGGGCAACGGTGTTCGTATTGCCTGTAGAGCGTTTTGAGCATTTTTAATCTATTTCTTTCATGGTTATAATGAAGGCAGGTGCTATTCTTTGAAAATAAATCCAGGTTATAGACCTATTAAAAGTGAGCTTCCTATTACGGAGAGCGGATCTAAACCCATTCCTCAACAGTCATTCTCTGATGTTATTCAACAAAAAGGACAGCAAGCTACACAGGAAGAATTAGGACGTCGCTTTAAAGAAATTCAAATGCAGGGTGATCGTCTGGCTCGATCCATGACGATTCGAGAATTGAAAGCCTATCGCTCGATGGTCAAACGATTTCTTGAAGATACTGTTCGCCAGGCTATTACGATGAAGGATACTCGTGGCTGGGACCGACGGGGTCGTGGCAAACGTTATAAATTAATTGATGAGATCGATTCTGCATTACTAGCCATGGCAGAGGAGCTTTTAGAGAGTGAAGAAGGTAAAATCGATTTGCTGCAGCGTATGGGTGAAATTCGTGGTATGCTGATTAACTTAAGCTTCTAACACCCAGCAGGCGAATTGCAGAGTTAATACTAGGAAGTGAGAATGTATGCCTTTTAACGATATTATAGGTCAGGATGCTGTGAAGCAACTGCTTCAGAATGGACTACGCAAGGATCATGTGAGCCACGCTTATTTATTTAGTGGTCCTGGAGGTAGTGGACAGCTGAAGACAGCAATAACCTTTGCACAGGCGATCTTCTGTACCGAATGTAAGGATGATGCCTGTGGGCATTGTCTAGAGTGTCGCAAAGTGGAACATGGTAATCATGCAGATCTACATCTAATTTCTCCCGACGGGGCTTCGATTAAAATTGAGCAGATCCGTGGATTACAGCGGGTCTTTTCCTATCGTTCGGAATCTAAAAATCCGAAAGTATATATTATCGATCAAGCGGACAAAATGACAAATCAAGCTGCAAACAGTTTGCTGAAGTTTCTGGAAGAACCTCCAATTCCTGCAGTCGCTATTCTGATTGCCGAGAATGGACAAGCTATGCTGCCGACGATTCAATCAAGGACGCAGAGGGTTCCTTTTAGCCCACTTAGCCCTGCGATGATGTTCCAAGTTTTGAGTGATGAAGGCTATCCTTCGCCACTAATTCGCTGTGCAGTTCATTTATCCTCAGGATTGGAAGGATGTAGGACACTCCTTGAACAGAATACGTTTGCAGAAATTAGAAATGTAGTGTTACAATTAGGTAAGGAGTGTATAGGCAAAGGCAGCTCGCCCTTTATCACTATGGGGACTAAGTTGTTTAAGGCTGGGCTCTCAGATCACTTGGATATTTTGTTTAACTTATTCCATTTGTGGTTCAAAGATATGCTTCATGTTCAATATGAAAGGCACGAAAGTATCGTTTTTATAGATCAGCTAGAGTTCTTGACGTCACATGCTTCAACACGAACGACGGCACAGTGGATCTCCTATATGGATCTAGCCGCCGAAAGTAAAAAGAAGCTACGTTATAATGTGAATGCTCAACTCTGTCTGGAACAGTTTCTAATTGGGCTGGGTGGATAATAATCCAGTAGCTCGAAGTTTACGGTATCACCATGATGTGATGCAAGGGGGTTAGTTTTTTGTACAGTGTAGTGGGTGTGCGCTTCAAAAAAGCTGGTAAAATATATTATTTTGATCCATTGGACTTTCCAATTTTGAAAGACAATAGCGTGATCGTTGAGACAGCGCGCGGGATTGAATATGGCAAAGTTGTGGTTGGGAAAAAAGAGGTGCAAGAATCGGATGTGGTATTACCACTGAAAAAGGTTATCCGAATCGCCAGTGAATCTGACGCTGTTATAGTGGAGGAGAATCAAACGGCGGCCAAGGATGCATTTGCTACCTGTTTAAATAAAATTCGAGACCACGAACTTAAAATGAAGCTCGTTGATGTAGAATTTACGTTTGACCGGAATAAAATTATATTTTATTTCACAGCTGAAGGAAGAGTGGATTTTCGAGAGCTTGTCAAAGACCTTGCGAGTATTTTTCGAACAAGGATTGAACTTAGACAGATCGGTGTACGGGATGAAGCCAAAATGTTGGGTGGTATTGGCCCATGTGGACGAATTCTATGCTGCTCCTCTTGGCTCGGAGATTTCGAACCAGTATCAATCAAGATGGCGAAGGATCAGCGCTTGTCGCTAAATCCAACTAAAATTTCCGGTTTGTGTGGAAGACTCATGTGTTGCCTCAAGTTTGAGCATGATAATTACGAAAGTGTAAGAGAAGAACTGCCGGCAGTCGGGAAATTCGTCGTTACTTCTTTAGGTGACGGTAAGGTAGTTGGTATTAATGCGGGTAGTCGTAGTGTTCATGTTCAAATATTTGAACTTGGCAAAGTTAAAGAACTTCCAATGGATGATGTTGTCATCAAGTAGACCATAGAAGGTTACTTTCGGGGTGGAAACTTGGAGAAGAAAAATGTATTTCTACGCATGCAGGAAATGGAAGCACAAATGGGACAAATGCACAGTAATTTGGGTGAACTGAAGCTGGTCATCAAGGAGCTATTGGAGGATAATAACCGACTAATTCTTGAGAATGAACAACTTCGCAAAATTCTAAAAAGAGAAGTACAGCCTGCTGAAAATGGAGTCGTTAGTTCTTCGCCGACGCATGCCTCAGTAGATCTTATTCTACCAGAGGACGTTGTAGGTGAAGGATATGATAACCTCGCTAGGTTGTATCATGAAGGCTTCCATATTTGTAATGTCTATTATGGACACTTACGAACAGAAGGCGATTGTCTATTTTGTCTTTCCTTTTTGAATAAATAACAAGCCGTAGGGAATTTGCCTACGGTTTTTTTAAATATTAGAAAGATTATACGGTACTAATGTTTCATTAATAAACAAATGTCGTCCTTGTGGGAAGGCAAAGTCGTTTTTACTTGCTTAATAAATATGAATTGTAAGGATTGAGTGTATGAATATAGAGAATATTAATTTACAAGAGTCGGAACGCGTGGATGATTTACTTACACACGATCTCCATATTATCCAAAGTGACGAAGTGTTCAGTTTCTCCATGGATGCTGTTCTGTTAGCACGATTTGCTAGTGTCCCACCTAAAGGTCGTATCCTTGATTTATGTACCGGAAATGGTGTTATTCCACTATTACTAACTTCAAGAACGAAGGCGTATATAGAGGGTATTGAGATTCAACCCAGGCTAGCTGATATGGCACGGAGAAGCGTGCAGCTTAATCATCTAGAAGAGTCAATTCTCATTAGAGAAGGGGATTTACGGGAACTACATACGGAGACAGGACATGGTGTATATGATGCGATTACTGTTAACCCTCCTTATATGCCGCTGAATGGGAGTGACATGAAACTGAATTCACACCATGCGCTAGCTCGTCATGAAATTAATTGTACATTAGATGAAGTATTACAAGCCTGCTCACGTCTTGTTCGTCCAGGTGGCAAAGTCAATATGGTACATAAGCCGCAACGCTTAGGTGAGTTAATGACTTTAATGCGAACCTATAGACTTGAGCCGAAGCGAATTCGCTTCGTTCATCCTCGTGCTCACCTAGAGGCGAATATGGTGCTTATTGAAGCTCTTCGTGATGGTAAACCGGAGGTAAGAATTCTACCACCGCTGATTGTATATAATGATCAGAATGAATACTGCCAAGAGATGTTAGATATCTATTACGGATCAAAAGAGGGAGAACTATGAGTCTAATTAGGCAAAGCAGCTTTCAGGAAAAAGAGGCGGTTGTAAGTGGATCGTTGTATCTTGTAGCGACACCCATTGGTAATTTAGAGGATATGACTTTTCGTGCTGTGCGGATATTAAAGGAGTGCGACATTATTGCAGCGGAAGATACAAGACAGACGCGTAAACTATTAACCCATTTTGATATCTCACCTTCTATGCTGTTCAGTTACCATGAGCATAATAAAGCTGCAAGTGGACCTGAACTCATTAGATATATAATAGAAGGAAAAAATTTAGCGCTGGTCAGCGATGCAGGACTACCGGCTATTTCGGACCCTGGATCAGACCTTGTTAAATTGGCGCTCGAAGCAGGAGTACGGGTCATTCCCATTCCAGGTGCCAACGCTGCGCTTACGGCTCTTATTGCATCAGGAATTTCAACTGAAAGATTTACTTTTGTTGGATTCCTACCTCGAGAGCGAAAGGATATTAAATCGTTGTTATCAACGCTTAAATCCTCTCAAGGGACATTGCTGTTCTATGAATCTCCACATCGTGTCATAAAGACGCTAGGATTCTTACTGGAGTCGCTAGGAAATCGACGAATTGTACTTGCTAGGGAATTAACGAAAAGATATGAAGAATGGGTACGTGGAAGCGTGGAAGAGTGTCTAACATGGTTAGAGAGCCATCCACCCATTGGAGAGTACGTGCTTGTTGTAGATGGTGCAAGCGAAGAAGAGGAGCAAAAGCTTAGAGATGCGTGGTGGCAGGAGTTATCTTTGGAAGATCACGTCGATCGTTACGAGAAGGAGGGTATGTCGCGAAAAGATGCCATGAAGAAAGTGGCTGCGGATCGTGGGGTAACGAAGCGGGATATCTATAATTCGTTACTATAAGGATATACGAATTCGTCGTCCTCATAGGACGACAATCGTTTCCTTTGCCCTTAAGACATAAGGTATGATGACGCGACAATGATAGGAATCAATCATATGTTTACAAAAAAATGTCCCCCTCGGGCTCTGAGTTAAGCCTGCGGAAGACATCAAGGAGATATTTAAAGGTTAGAATTAACAATTTAATTATTGCTAGTATACACTATTCTGTTTAGATTGTCACGGGTACTGGAATTTCTGAGATACATTCATTGCAAACGATTTTACCTTTGAAATATATAACATTTTCTGCATTGCCACAGAAGATGCAAGCTGGCTCGTATTTTTTCAACATAATGCGTTCGCCATCTACGTAAATTTCAAGAGCATCTTTCTCTCCAATACCTAGTGTACGACGCAATTCGATTGGGATAACAACCCGTCCAAGCTCGTCTACTTTTCTTACAATCCCAGTTGATTTCATCATACTAATCATTGCTCCTCTCGCGATTATTTATAATGTCATAATTCGACATACTTCTCGCTTTTATGATATTCATAATACCAACGATTCCCAAAACAGTCAACCTGTAAAATCGTTTTTTTTTAATTTTTTTTAAGAAGTACCGCTAGTCGACTGTTAGAAGCATATAAGATAGGGTTAAAGATAAGAATGCGAGATATGTCGATTTGGAAATTAGACATTCGCCAGCTTTAGACATGATTCGACAAAAGATGTCGAAAAACAGCCGATTTATGATCAAAAAAGGAGTTGATGAAGTATGTTAGGTCGTCTAAATGAGGAAAAAGTATTCAAAGACCCGGTCCATAATTATATCCATGTTGAAGATGCGACCATTTGGCGCTTGATTAATACATCAGAATTTCAACGGTTGCGTAGAATACGCCAATTAGGGACTTCCTATTTAACTTTCCATGGGGCAGAACATAGTCGATTCTCTCATTCACTTGGGGTCTATGAAATCACGCGTCAAATTATTTCATTATTTGAAAGGAACCATTATACGGATTGGCCGAAGGAAGAAAAGTTATTAACTCTTTGTGCTGCGCTTTTGCATGATTTAGGTCATGGACCCTTTTCTCATTCTATAGAAGAAGCCTTTCATATGAATCATGAGGACTGGACTTGCCGCATTATTATGGGGAATACTGAAGTACATGACATTCTGAGTGAGGTAGATCCTGAACTACCAGCAAAAGTAGCCTCGGTCATTGCCAAAACGTATGATAAGCCTATCGTCGTTAACCTGGTATCAAGTCCATTAGATGCCGATCGTATGGATTACTTGCTACGCGACGCGTATTATACGGGTGTAAATTATGGTACGATCGATGTTGATCGTATTATAAGAATGTTAAGGCCTTATCAGGATCGCATCGTTGTAAAAGAATCGGGTATGCATGCGGTGGAGGATTATTTGATGTCCCGCTATCAAATGTACTGGCAGGTATATTTTCATCCAGTAACGCGTAGTTCAGAAATTTTACTTCGCCAAATCTTTCGCCGGGCGAAAGAACTTTACAGAGATCGCTTCAAATTTAAATTTATGCTGAAGCCATTGCAAGGGCTGTTTGAGGATAATGTGACGGTCGAGTTATACCTTCAAATGGATGAAGCACTCCTTCAGACTGCATTTATGCAGTGGATTGGAGAGGAAGATAACATACTAAGTGAGCTTTGCAGTAGATTTATACATCGCAGGCTGTATAAATATGTAGAATTGGAAATGTTGGATGCCAATATGATTAGCGAAATTAGACAAGAGTTTCTAAAGGTAGGTCTAAATCCAGATTACGATCTCGAGAGTGACTTCCCTACGGACCTCCCTTATGATGTTTTCCATCCAGGGGATGAGGCCAGTCAGAAACAAATTTTGCTATTGGATCGACAGGATGGTCTGAGGGAAATTTCTGAAGTATCAGATATTGTGCGTTCCATTAGTGGAATACACCGAGGGAAGAACCACCTCTATTATCCCGAAGAAAAGCTCAAAGATGTATTAACGCTGTTCTCACCTGCTGTTGCCCGTATATTTAAGTTATAGATAGTCTATTTAATACCAACAAGAGATCGACATGAAAGGAGTTTTTAGGATGATGTTATTTGACACACATACGCATCTGGATGCATTACAATTCGACGAGGACCGCGAAGAGGTGATTGCGAATGCTCTAAAGGCAGGAGTAGGTAAAATGATTAACGTTGGCTTTAATCGAGAAACCATTCCTACAACCATGAAGTTGGCTGAGCAATATGATTTCATTTATGCGGCCGTGGGTTGGCACCCTCAAGATGCCATTACCATGAAGGAAGAAGACATGGCGTGGATCGCCTCTTTATGTAAGCATGATAAAGTGGTAGCCATTGGTGAAATAGGGCTTGATTATTATTGGGATACCTCGCCTAAGGATGTACAGCATCGCGTATTTCGTCAGCAGATTGGACTAGCTCGCGAGCTGAATATGCCCATTGTTATTCATAATCGTGATGCTCACGAAGATGTCGTTAGAATTTTGCGTGAGGAGAAGGCGAGTGAAGTTGGAGGGGTTATGCATTCTTATTCAGGTAGCTGGGAAACTGCCAAGTTATGTCTAGATATGGGATTTCATTTATCCTTTGGAGGACCGATCACATTCAAGAATGCGAAGCAGCCAAAAGAGGTTTTACAACAGGTGCCAATGGATCGATTATTGATTGAAACGGATGCTCCATATTTGACACCCCATCCATTTCGTGGAAAGAGAAATGAATCTGCTCATGTAAGACTAGTGGCAGAGGCAGCTGCGCTAATTAAAGGGATTGACATCGAAGAATTAGCCCAAATAACTACTCAAAATGCACTGGATCGTTTTGGCATTTTGTGAAAAAGAGAGTAAAACAGGTGAAAAGACGAGTATAAGCGAATGATTAAGGTTTTTTAACTATATTAAGCGAGAATATTACATTATTTTAACCATTTATTCAGATTTTTGTGGTTGATTACTCCTTTACAACATGCATAGAAACAGGATATCATCTTTTCAGTGGTATGAGCGGCTCTATATTAGAGCGGCAATATTTTCCTGAACCAGTCTCGCTGAGTCTCTTGTATAAGAGAACGGGGAAACCAATATGACAGGACACTTCACAAACTTGTGATGATGATGGCATATATGATTTCTTTACTAGGGTCTAGGGGTGAATTTGAAGGCATGCGCCATGAGCGTGTGACCTAAGATAGGGCGGCTCTCTTTCGTCCAAACCCGACAGCTAACCTCGTAAGCGTTATGAAGAGAGGCAACCTCGTGCATACATTCCAATTGTTCTAACAATTACGGAAGCCACGAAAGAGTTCCTCTAACTCTTTCTTTTGGCTTCTTTTGTTTTAGAATAAAGGCAATGATGTCATCATACTGTTGTTTAACAGGAGGTGACAACCATGTCGAGCAGACGGGTACATGATGCAGGACAATCTCACGTTACGCGTCCTGTAAAAATTTAAAAATAGTCACGTCAATTACAATCATGCATTATCTTAGACGGCGAGGCTATGAAGGAGGATCGGAAAGTGGGCGGTTTTCAACAAGAAGAAACCCATGATTCACCATCATCCAGCATGACTTACGCATTGCGATGGAAGCATGAGTATTTAACTAAGATCTCACTTGCAGCTATTATTTCAATCGCAATTACTCTTTTGGTTTTGCTGCTTGTTAGTTTTCAAGCACGCAAACAAGTGTATCTGGTGGTAGATGGTCAAGTTAAAGCAGTGGAAACAAGTCGGGTAATACTTCAGGAAATGCTGGATGAAGAGGCTATTATACTGAAGCCAGAAGATCAAGTTTCTATGCCGTTGAATGGTTCACTTGTAGACGGGGACAAAATAGTTATTCGCCGTGCAATCGAGATTCAAGTGACATCAGATGGTCAAACGAAGACTAGATTTACAACTAAGAACACAGTGAAAGGCGCTATGGAAGAATTAGGACTTTCACTAGAGAGCGATGATAAAGTATTTCCTTCTCTGACCACATCGGTCACGGATAATATGAATATTAAGATCGTTCGGATTAATAAACAAACTGTACAACGCACAGAGAAAGTACCTTTTCGGATTATCAAGACAGCAGATGCAACGGTCCTGAAGGGCAAAGTCAAAGTGGTACAGCAGGGACAGACCGGAACGGTCATTCAAAATATTGAAAAAATATACCAAGATGGTAAGCTGGTATCTATGCGTATGGTAGGCAAAGAAGTGCAGGCCGTGGCGCAGCATAAAGTAATCGCAGTAGGAACAAAGGTAGAAGCACCGAAGGTGGTTGTGGCTAAAGCTGAGGTTAAGCCTAAGAGCACTATTACCAAAGTAAGCTCCAACAATCAGGTGAGTAAGGCAGGTGTCGATTTCACTTACAAGAAAGTGCTGAATAATGTATCGATGACTGCCTATTCATCAGAGGAACCTGGGATAGGTACTCGCACTGCTTCGGGTACTCGTGTAACAGAAGGACGTACGATTGCTGTTGATCCTAATGTGATTCCATTAGGGTGGTGGGTTTACATTGAAGGCATGGGCTTCCGCCGAGCAGAAGATACGGGTGGTGCGATCAAGGGGAATAAGATCGATATGTACTTCGACTCTCTACAAAATGCACGCGACTTCGGTCGTAAATCGGGCAGAACAGTCTATGTAATAGGACCTGTAAAGCCAGAGCTTAACTAATGTTGCTCGGGTTTTACAACAGCTTTCTAATGTTATAATATTAAGATCATTGTTATGTCATGCTAAGAAGAGGTGTATTCCTCTTCTTTTTGTTGTTGTCTTGTCCAGGGAGGAATATTCGTATGATTAAAGAAATTATCGTTGTGGAAGGTCGCGATGATACCACAGCCATTAAAAGAGCGGTAGATGCAGATACTATTGAGACGGGTGGTTCAGCTATAAATGCCCGTATTCTACAACGGATTGCTCTAGCGCAAGAGCGTAGGGGTGTGATCGTGCTAACGGATCCTGATCACGCGGGGGAGCGTATTCGCAAAATTATTACGGCGAAGGTGCCTGGATGCAAACATGCATTCATCCCTGAAGCGGAGGCGACGCGAAAGGGCGATATTGGGGTTGAGAATGCTTCGCCTGCAGCTATTCAGCATGCATTAGCCCGAGTACATACCTCTTATGAGGGCGCAGAGAGCCTGATTGATATGGAAGATCTGGTACAAGCAGGTCTGCTTGTTCACCCGGAAGCAGCTGCACGTAGGATGGCTATGGGTAACATTCTTGGGATTGGGTATTGTAACGGCAAGCAATTTCTTAAGCGCTTAGCTATGTTTCAGATTACGCGCGATGAGTTTGTTCGCGCCCTCGCCCAAATAGAAGAGGGAGGCTAAATCATATGAATGAAATAGATGATATCGCTACACCAAGGCGAACGAAGGAGATCATTCGGCGCCATGGTTTTTCTTTTAAGAAAAGCTTGGGGCAGAATTTCCTAATTGATCAAAATATATTAACTAAAATTGTAAATGCGGCAGAATTGGATTCCACGAAAGGGGCGTTAGAGATTGGCCCTGGTATTGGAGCACTTACGGAGAAATTGGCACAGGTAGCTGGTGCCGTTACCGCAGTGGAAATCGATCGCCGTCTTATTCCCATATTGCAGGAAGTACTTGAACCCTATCCACATGTTCAGATTGAACATGCCGATGTGCTGGAAGTGGACTTACAGCAATTGTTTAAGGCTAATTTCAGTGAGGTGTCCAAGGTGAGCGTAGTTGCCAACTTACCTTATTATGTTACTACCCCGATTCTGATGAAGTTACTCGAGGAGAAGCTACCTCTAGAACATATCGTTGTCATGATCCAGAAGGAAGTAGCTGAGCGTATGGCTGCTTCTCCTGGGGGCAAGGAGTATGGAACTCTTAGCATTGCGGTTCAATATTACAGTGAGCCTGAGCTCGTCTGTATCGTTCCAAACACGGTGTTTATTCCTCAGCCTAATGTTGATTCAGCGGTTATTCGCCTTACAGTACGAGATCGACCTGCGGTTGATGTCAAGGATGAGAGACATTATTTCGATGTAGTGCACTCTTCCTTTGCACAGCGGCGCAAAACCATTTCTAATAACCTAAAGAGTCGTTTCGCGCCCGAAGGAGGACGTGAACGGATTGATGCTTTACTGGAGCAAGCTGGAATTACGCCATCCCGCCGTGGGGAGACGCTTAGTCTACAGGAGTTTGCTACACTCAGTAACACGTTACTTGAAGCGGGTATTCAATAGGCCACCGCAAACTTAGAAGAACCAATAAGGCCATTCGCCCATACCATGGGGTAGGGGTGATGTTCTGATGAATTTAGGTGACCTAGTCGTACGGCAATCGTATGGTGGAGATATTGCGTTCCGTATCGAAGATTTACGGCAGAACTTCGCTGTACTTAAGGGGACGGAATTTCGACTACTAGCGGATTCGCCTCTAGAGGATCTGGTGAGAGTTCCGTATCCACCCGCTAACGAGAAGACACAGAGGGCACAAGTGAAGGCTACAGAGTCATTGTCGCTTCTTCAGCTTGATCAGGAGAAGCAGACGGCACGTAACCAAGCTCAAATGATTGGAGAATGGGATAAATCCATAGAACCAACGTATTTTGAAGTTCCAGGTAAAGTCCTACATTTGGACGGTGATCCTAATTATCTCAAAAAAAGCCTGCATGTGTATGAACAACTTCGTGTCCCAGCAGAGGGCCACTATGTGAGGGAAGCGGGAATGGCTGAGGCTCTCTATAGGCTGTTACCTAAGGTGCAGCCTAACATTGTCGTTATTACTGGGCATGATGGTGTGTTGAGGCATCCGCAACCTAGAGACCTTTATAGCTTGAATAGCTACAAAAATTCCCAACATTTCGTAGCGGCCATTCAAGTTGCCCGTCAATATGAGCGACATTTAGATGCATTGACGATTGTTGCGGGAGCCTGCCAGTCTCATTTTGAAGCACTCCTGCAAGCAGGAGCTAATTTTGCAAGCTCACCTGGGCGAATCCTCATTCATGCGCTGGATCCGGTCTATGTGGCATCTAAGGCCTCTTTTACCTCCGTAAGGGAGACCATTAACATGAATGATATCCTCAACAATACAATTAGTGGCAGTCAAGGTGTGGGTGGTATTGAGTCCAGAGGATGTTATCGAATGGGTCAACCAGGCCTTCTTGATTTATCAACACTCAAGGTGATACCATCCATCTAGTTTGCTCTGGCTTCGTTAACATGAATTGTAATTCTTTAGGATATGATGTTTTATTGTCAGGAGTATGATAAAACCGTTAAATCAACCATGGATTTAACGGTTTTTTTGTTGGAATAGTCAGCATTTTCCTTATAAATTTAGGTCCCAAAAAAAATCGTTGACAACTTATTTTTACTGCTGATATAATTAATGTTTTATTTGACAACCTTTGAAAAGTTCGCTATAATGGACAAGGAAAGAGGTGGTCGTTAGAAATGGCTAATAATTCGCTGTTAGAAATTAAACACAGTCTAGATGCTCACGTAGGCCAGAAAATCATGCTACGTGCAAACGGCGGTCGAAGAAAGACTGTCGAGAGAACTGGTGTGTTGGAAGAAACGTACCCTTCTGTTTTTATTGTAAAGCTTGACCAGGAACAGCAGACTTTTAAACGAGTATCTTATAGTTATGCAGATATCCTTACCGCTTCGGTGGAAGTCACTATCTGTGGAAATAATTCTGAGATCGTTATTGAACATATCAAAGTATAATATAACTAAAATAAAGACAGAACGGTTCTCTCTATTGAGGGGGCTGTTTTTTTATTGCCTTAAATATGGTGAAAATAAGAAAGTATGAGATGCGGTGTAGGGCGTCATAATAAGAGGGATCATCCGTGCTATCATTCAGAGGAGGACTGCTTATGAGCCGCAAGAGACGTAGTGTTATGTCTGAGGAACTTAAGAATGAGCTTGCGAAGGACCTAGGATTCTACGATACTGTTCAGCAAGAGGGCTGGGGTGGGATTAGGGCTAAAGATGCAGGGAATATGGTGAAACGAGCCATTCAGCTTGCAGAGAAAGCGGCAGCACGCAATCCTGATTAAGTGAGATATTGATTCGGGGACCAGCCCAACAGGGTGGGTCTCCTTTTTTTTTTATTTCTCCAAGAATCGGGTATCATCCCTTTAAGGACGGCAATACCATTTATTCTTATATACAGATAAGAGCACTTTAGTCAGGTGAGGTGTTATATTCGGAATGACTTGACAGTGACAGTTTGGTATAATGTTTGAAGTTATCATGAGGGAAAAGTTGAGGGTGGGTGAAACGCCTTGAAGATTTATGAAAAAGCACCGGCCAAAATTAATTTAATGCTAGATGTTTTACATAAGCGTTCTGATGGTTATCACGAGGTAGAAATGGTGATGACGATGGTCGATTTGTCAGATCGGTTAGAGATGGTGGAATTGCCGAGAGACACCATTATTATATCGAGTCAGGCTGGATATATTCCGCTTGATGAGAAAAACTTGGCTTTTCAGGCAGCCAGACTTATTAAGGATCGCTATGATGTCAAAGATGGTGTACATATTCATCTCGACAAAAAGATACCTGTTGCGGCTGGTTTAGCCGGGGGGAGTAGCGATGCTGCTGCAACGCTAAGAGGTCTTAATCGACTCTGGGGCCTTGGGATACCGATGCATGAATTACAACTACTTGGTGCAGAGCTCGGCTCTGATGTGCCTTTCTGTGTCACTGGAGGGACTGCTCTAGCTACAGGCAGGGGGGAAAAGTTAACTCCAATACCTAATCCACCGCAGATGTGGGTGATTCTGGCCAAACCTCCTATCAATGTATCTACAGCAGAAGTATATACTCGGTTCAAGGCTAACCAGATAAAGAAACATCCGTCTGCTGCAGACATGATTACGGCTATTCAATCGGGAAGTTTCCAGGATGTATGCGCCCAGCTCGGCAATGTGCTAGAAGATGTTACGCTTAAGTTACATCCACAGGTGCAACAATTGAAAGAAGCTATGATGAATCTAGGGGCGGATGGCACGCTGATGTCTGGAAGTGGACCGACAGTATTCGGACTTGTCTCTAAGGAATCGAAGGTTCCTCGGATTTATAATGGCCTACGTGGTTTTTGCCGCGAGGTGTATGCGGTACGTTTATTGACTTAAAGGTTTCTGCTCTTGTATAAACACGTATAAAAATGATATATTTATTATATAACATTCGGATTTAGCGAGGGGTATTTCGTGAAAAAAATAAAGCGAAGCGCACGTTTGGTGGAAATGACCCAGTACTTGTTGTCTAGACCGCATACATTAATCCCGCTTACAACGTTTGCTGATCGCTATGGTGCAGCTAAATCTTCAATCAGTGAAGATCTTGCTATCATCAAAGAGGTATTCGAGGATGAAGGCATGGGCCAGCTTCAGACATTTGCTGGAGCGGTGGGTGGGGTAAGGTTTATTCCCCAAATTCCTAAAAAGCAGGCCCTAGCTTTTGCTATGGATTTGTGTAGTCAGTTAGAACAGAAGGATCGTATTTTACCCGGAGGATATTTATATATGTCCGATTTACTGGGTGAACCAGCACTTATGAATGAAGCTGGGAAAATTTTTGCAACGGCTTTTTCAGGGAAAGAGATTGACGTGGTGATGACGGTGGAAACTAAAGGGATTCCTTTGGCTTACGCTACAGGAGCACAGCTCAACCTGCCCGTTGTATTGGTACGTAGAGATCATCAGGTAACAGAAGGGTCTGCCGTAAGTATCAATTATGTCTCTGGTTCACACAAGAGCATTCATACCATGTCATTATCTCGCCGTGCTTTAAAGGAAAAATCCAAAGTATTAATTGTGGATGATTTCATGAAAGCGGGAGGTACCATTCAAGGCATGGTAGATCTGTTGGCGGAGTTTAATGCAGAAGTTGCAGGCGTAGGTGTATTAGTGGAATCAGGAGCTGTTGAAACTGAGGAACGTCTATTACATGATTATGTTTCCTTGGCTAAATTGACGGCAGTTGATTCTAAAAGTAAAGAAATATCCGTAAGCCCAGGGAATTATTTCGAAGATTAGCTCTCTCGCTAGAGAGCAATATTTGTCGATTAAATGGTATTTTATGGGCGGTTTACCTTGGAATAAACAAGAAGTCTGTCGAAACTTATTTTTCGAAAAAAAATTCCTGATTTTAGGATATTTTATTATTAGAAAAAAAAGGATTTTGGTTTGCTGTGTGGAATTATACACCAAGTCTCTGAATGGAAAAAGGTGGTGAACACACACATGCAAATTACGGATGTCAGACTCCGCCGCGTTAACTCTGAGGGGAGAATGAAAGCAATCGCATCCATTACCATTGATAACGAATTTGTTGTTCATGACATTCGGGTTATTGATGGAAACAACGGAATGTTTGTTGCAATGCCTAGTAAGCGTACTCCTGATGGAGAATTCCGCGACATCGCCCACCCAATCTCTTCTGGTACTCGGGAGAAGATTCAATCTGCTGTATTGGCAGAATACGAAAGTGCGGCTAATGAAGAAGAAGTCATCGAAGAAGGCGCTTAAGATGTACTATTGGGGTCCAAAGAAAGAGAGCCATAAACACGGGCTCTCTTTTCTTTTTTCGTAGAATAAGATATATTCAGTAGTGAGTTCTAGAGTGGGAGGTCAAGACCCTTGAAAAGAATGGCTATAGTTCTGGCCGCAGGTCAAGGCAAACGGATGAAATCCAAATTATATAAAGTACTTCATCCCGTCTGTGGGAAACCTATGGTGGGACATGTGCTTAACACTGTCAAACAAGTCAACAGCGAGCGAGTCGTCGTGGTCGTTGGACACGGGGCAGAAGCTGTACAATCTTATCTAGGAAGTTCCGCAGAATACGTGTTACAAGAACAGCAACTGGGAACAGGACATGCCGTTAAAGAGGTTAAATCTTTATTAGGTAATGAGACTGGATCGACCATTGTGATCTGTGGAGATACACCGCTAGTTACGCCAGAGACGCTTGAAGAGCTCGTGCAGCTGCATGAGAGTCATAAGGCGGCAGCAACGATACTAGTGGCCCAAATGGATAATCCTAAGGGCTATGGACGTGTTATTCGCGGTGAAGAGGGTAGAGTTCTTCGGATTGTCGAACAGAAAGACTGCTCGCCTGAAGAAGATGCTGTTCAAGAGATCAATACAGGCACTTATTGTTTTGATAATGCTAAATTGTTCGCGGCGCTAGAGAAAGTGGATAACAATAATGTTCAGCAAGAATACTATTTGACTGATGTTATTGGTATTTTGGTGCAACAATTAGAAACAGTTCTTGGTTATAATACGGATGATTTGGCTGAATCCATCGGTGTTAATGATCGTTTGGCGCTATCAGAGGCAGAACGATTTATGCGCGAACGAATCGCCAAAAGACATTTGTTAAATGGCGTAACACTTATTGATCCAGCATCTACTGTCATCGGCGCTGATGTTATCATTGGTTCAGATACCATCATTTACCCAGGAACAATACTTAAAGGAAATACCGTCATTGGTGAGGATTGTATCATAGGTCCTAATAGTGACATTGATTCTTCTACCCTTGCTAACGGTGTAACCGTTAAGCATTCTGTACTGGATCATGCTGAAGTAGGTTCAGGCACATCGGTGGGACCCTTTGCATATCTACGTCCGAAGACAAAGCTTGGAGATCACGTTAAGATCGGAGATTTCGTAGAAATTAAGAATGCTACGATTGATAATGGATCTAAGGTGTCTCATTTAAGTTATATCGGAGATGCTTTCGTAGGGAAAAATGTAAATGTTGGCTGTGGAGCGATAACGGTTAACTACGATGGGTATAATAAATTTGTCACTAAGATTGAAGACGATGCGTTCATCGGTAGTAATGTAAATCTTGTCGCTCCAGTGACCATTGGTAAAGGTGCTTTTATCGTAGCTGGTTCTACGATTACACAATCTGTTGCTGAGAATGATATGGCTATTGCCAGACAACGACAAGAGAACAAGCCGGGTTATGCGGACAAGTTCCGTGCTCAGGCGCGTGCTAAGAAGAACAAAGGCTAGTGTGCTCGCAGGTTATCAAAAATTAGTTTAATTCATAGATCAGGTGGTAATAAGTAGGTATGAATTCCAATGAATCGGCACGGAGGGTTCTTATTTTATGACTTATTGTGATTCCAAACTCAAGATATTTACATGTAACTCTAATCCGAAGCTGGCTAATCAAATAGCAGATTATATCGGTATCCCAATGGGTGATTCCCATACGACAAGCTTTAGTGATGGTGAAATTCAGGTTAAGTTGAACGAGAGTGTAAGAGGTTGTCACGTGTATATTGTGCAATCTACTTGTGGCCCCGTGAATGACAACTTGATGGAACTACTCGTTATGGTTGATGCATTGAAGCGCGCTTCAGCGAAGAGCATTAACGTTGTAATTCCATATTACGGGTATGCACGTCAAGACCGTAAAGCTCGTTCACGTGATCCTATTACCGCTAAGTTGGTAGCCAATCTAATTGAGAAGGCTGGAGCACATCGTGTTATTACGATGGACTTACATGCGATGCAGATTCAAGGGTTTTTTGATATTCCAGTGGATCATATGTTGGGCGTTCCCATTATTGCTCAATATTTTCGCTCGATGCAGATCGAGAATCCAGTTGTGGTCTCTCCAGACCATGGCGGTGTAGTTCGTGCAAGAAAATTGGCTGATTTCCTGAATGCTCCGCTTGCAATTATTGATAAGCGTCGTCCAGAGCCAAATGTGAGTGAAGTCATGAATATTATCGGTCATATCGAAGGGAAAACTGCGATTCTAATCGATGATATTATTGACACAGCCGGAACTATCGTTCTGGGTGCCAATGCGCTGATGGAAGGTGGAGCCAAGGAAGTCTTCGCTTGCTGTACACATGCAGTGTTATCCGGTCCAGCAATGGAGCGACTTGAAAACTCACCACTTAAAGAAGTCATCGTGACAGATACCATACCGATTTCGCATCCAAATCTAAGCAGTAAGATTAAAGTGTTATCGGTTGCTCCACTTATGGGCGAAGCAATTATTCGTGTCCATGAAGAGCTGTCTATTAGTAAACTATTCGAGATCGAGTAGGGTTATGAATAATACACAAGGGTTATGTTTCCTCAAGCGTTTGAGGAAATATAACCCTTAAAGTGCATTCTGTAAGCATCCTGCTCTTAGAATTAAGAATGCAAACACGAACAATATAAGCTTAATGTCATTGTTCAAATATAGTTCGATGGAGGATATATATACCCATGAAATGGATTGTAGGACTGGGGAACCCAGGTTCTTCTTATGACAAAACGCGCCATAACATAGGTTTTATGGCACTTGACACTTTAGCAGCACGACACAATATTTCATTTGGACCTAGTAAATGTAAGGCATTGATAGGTGAAGGCAATATAGGTGGGACGAAGGTGGTATTAATTAAGCCGATGACCTATATGAATTTATCAGGTGAATCGGTTCGCGCCTACATGGATTACTATAAAGCTCCGCTGGAAGATCTAGTTGTTGTATATGATGATCTAGATACACTTGTGGGTAAGATTCGTTTGCGTTATCAGGGTAGTGCTGGCGGACATAACGGGATTAAGTCCATTATTCAGCACACAGGCACACAAACATTTAACAGAATTCGGATGGGGATCTCTAGACCTGAGCCAGGATTTGCTATCGTCGATTATGTGCTTTCTTCTTTTGCGAAGAAAGAGAAGGCGTATGTGCAAGAAATGATAGATCAGAGTTGTAATGCGGTAGAGTTTAGTTTGGATCATAACTTTGAACAGACGATGGCGAAATTCAACGGATTGTAGTTATGGTATGGCAAAAAGGGCTGAAATAGGTCAACTTGGGCATACTGAGGGTATAAATCACTTTCAGGAGGCATAAGATGGCTATAAATTACATTTGTCGGCATTGTCATACCGTATTAGGAACAATTGAATCTGCTTCTGTTACTGAGATGCAGCTTGGTTTCCATTCCTTGACCCCCGCAGAACGTAGAGATATAATAGCGTATGATTTAAGCGGAGAAGTGACGGTTAGAGTGACTTGCGATTACTGTAATGAAGCATTAGAGAGTAATCCTGAGCTTAGCCTATTATCTAGCCCACTTCAATAAATTGAAGCGAAGCTGAAGACAAGGGTCTTCTGGGTAGATATCGTCATTCTAGAGTCTTGGCAGTTTGCTGAGGCTTCTTTTGAATTATAAAGGGCTAAGATATGTAAGTTAGTTGGGTATAATTCATAGTGATATTGTTCTTCTAAAATTTTACAAGTAAGTATAAGAGAGGTGCCACTTTTGCTACAAGCACTTATAGAAGCTTTTTCGAAGGATCCAGATTTGAAATCGATTGCGTCGGGAATTTCGGTTGGTATGAAGGAACAGCTTATCTCAGGACTGTCTGGTTCGGCTAGGCAGATCATGATGGCTGCTCTGTATGAAGAGGTTAAACGTCCGATGTTGATCGTGACACATAATATGTTCTCTGCACAGAAAATGGCGGAAGATTTACAGGAAGCGCTATCACCTGAGCAAGTGCTACTCTATTCTGCAAACGAGTTAGTAGCTGCTGAATCAGCGATATCAAGTCCTGAGACACTTGCACAGCGTATTGACGTGCTAACGAAATGTGCACAAGGATTTAGAGGTATTGTTGTGGCTCCTTTCTCGGGGGTGCGCAGATTACTACCTGCTCCTGAAGTAATGGCGAATGCACAAATTATTATCCAGTATGGTGGTACGTTACAGCTGGATTCTTTTCTCATGCGTATGGTCGAGATGGGATATGAACGTGTGGAACGGGTGGAAGGCAAGGGAGAGATGAGTATCCGTGGTGGAATTATTGATTTCTATCCTATGACCTCACTTCTTGCTTATCGTGTGGAATTGTTCGATGAAGAGGTTGATTCGATTCGTACATTCGACCCTATAGACCAACGTTCGATTGATAAAGTAAATAAAGTAGTCATTACACCTTGCAAGGAGGTTATTGCTGACCATCGTCGTCTGGAGCATGCTGCAGATGCGGTGGGAGTACTTCTTGAACAACAACTGGATAAAATGACAGATCGTCAGGCTAAGTTACGACTGAAGGAAGAAATGCAACGAGAAGTAGAATTGTTACGAGAACATGTATACTTCCCGGAGATTTACAAATACATTTCTTTACTTTATCCAGAACAGTGCCATTTGTTCGACTACCTTCCGGATGATACCATCCTAATTCTCGATGAACCTACTAGGTTGCTTGAAACAGGAAAACAGTTAGAACGAGATGAATCTGAGTGGAATATGCATCTGCTTCAGAATGGTAATATGCTTCCGCAAATGCCATTATCCGTTGATAACGATGACATTATGTATGAACGACGTTTTCAGACACTGCTTATTTCGATTTTTTTGCGTCAGGTTCCACACACTCAGCCTCAAAACATATTAAATATTGTAAGCAGGGGAATGCAAGATTTCCATGGTCAAATGAATGTGCTCAAATCCGAGATGGATCGTTGGCATAAATCAGGTACACGGGTGATCATGTTAGCCAGTGGCGAAGATCGCTTGGAGCGAATGCGTCGTGTTCTTCAAGATTATAGTATTGATGAGCCCATCATGTTACAGGGAAATTTGCAGACTGGATTTGAGTTGCCTTCTATCCAACTAGCTGTCATTACAGAGGGCGAGATGTTCTCTCAGAAACAGCGTAAAGTTCGTAAACTAAGCAAAAATATTGATAATGCCGAGCGTATCAAAAGCTATACAGAGCTTAAAGTTGGCGATTATGTCGTTCATCAGAATCACGGGATCGGAAAGTATATAGGTATCGGGACGTTGGACATCAACGGTATTCATAAAGATTATTTACATATTCTTTATGCCGGAGGAGACAAACTGTCTGTTCCTATTGAGCAGATAGATCTGATTCAGAAATATGTTGGTTCAGAAGACAAAGAGCCCAAAATTTATAAGCTGGGCGGAAATGACTGGATACGTGTTAAGAATAAAGTCCGTTCAACGGTACAAGACATTGCCGATGACCTTATTAAGTTATATGCCGAACGTCAATCGACGACAGGTTATGGATTTGAGAAGGATACTCCTGAACAGCAAGAATTCGAAGAGATGTTCCCTTATGACGAGACTCGCGATCAACTGAGAGCGATCGAAGAGATCAAGAAGGATATGGAACAGAATCGTCCGATGGATCGTTTATTATGTGGAGATGTGGGCTACGGTAAAACGGAAGTTGCCATTCGTGCAGCATTTAAGTCGGCTATGGAGGGGAAACAGGTAGCGGTCTTAGTTCCTACGACGATTTTGGCTCAGCAGCATTATGAGACATTCCGAGAACGCTTTTCTGGATACCCAATCAACATTCAGGTATTAAGTCGGTTTCGCTCCCGCAAGGAGCAGAATGAGTCGATCAAGGGCATCAAACAGGGGACTGTAGATGTCATTATCGGAACCCACCGTTTGTTATCTCAGGATCTAATCTTTAAAGACCTTGGATTACTAATTGTGGATGAGGAACAACGCTTCGGGGTTACTCACAAGGAGAAGCTGAAGAAGTTGAAGACCAATGTTGACGTACTCACACTAACGGCAACACCGATTCCGCGTACATTGCATATGTCGATGCTGGGTGTTCGTGATTTATCCGTCATTGAGACCCCACCCGAGAATCGTTTTCCTGTGCAGACTTATGTGGTAGAGCATAATTATAATCTTGTGCGTGAAGCTGTGGAGCGAGAGCTTGCACGAGGCGGGCAAGTGTATTATCTATACAATCGGGTTCAAGGAATTCAAGAGATGGCGAGTCAAATTTCTGAACTAGTCCCCAATGCCAGAGTGGGTGTAGGGCATGGACAAATGAATGAGTCTGAGCTAGAGAAGACTATTCTGGACTTCTTAGATGGTGAATATGACGTACTAGTGAGTACGAGTATAATCGAGACGGGTGTAGATATTCCCAACGTCAATACACTAATCGTGCATGACGCCGATAAGATGGGGCTTTCCCAGCTTTATCAGTTGCGTGGACGCGTGGGTCGTTCCAATCGGATTGCGTATGCCTATTTCACATATCAACGGGATAAGGTACTGACTGAAGTGGCTGAGAAACGTCTGCAGTCTATCAAAGAATTTACAGAGCTTGGTTCAGGTTTCAAAATAGCTATGCGCGACCTATCCATTCGGGGTGCTGGTAATTTGCTAGGAGCGGAGCAACATGGATTTATTGCATCTGTAGGGTTCGATCTGTATTCACAGATGCTAGCTGAAGAAATTCAAAAACGTAAAGTGACGGTGTTAGGTGAGGCAGAGAAGCCACAGACGGTATGGAATACGTTGATTGATACAGGCATTGATGCTTATTTACCTGCTGACTATATTTATGACAGTATTCAGAAAATTGAAATTTATAAAAAGGTAGCTGCGACTTCTTCTTTTGAAGATATTTCAGAGTTAGAGGATGAACTGATGGACCGCTTCGGAGAGCTTCCAGAAGCTGTCTTGAATTTACTCGCTGTTGCTAGGCAAAAAGTATACGGTAAAATGTATGGCATTGAATCCATTGTTAAGCGTGGAGATGACATTATATTGAAGTTCCACGAAGGACAGGAAAAGGTTGTCGACAACGCTAAACTTGCCCAGATTGGAAATTCGTTTGAAAGACGTGTACAATTTGAACAAGAAGCAACAATGACCATTCGTATCAAAGGTAAGGGACTTGTTGAAAAGCAGCTGCTCGATCTTCTGGAACAATTTCTTGAAGCCATCCGAGAGCCGTTCAAACCGAAGGGAGAACTTCAAGATGTTAGCAAATAAGAAATCATGGAAAGTAATGATCATCACACTAGTAGCAGTATTGACGATATCCGTTCTATCTGCGTGTGGTGACAAGAAAGACGTTGTGGCGACTTACAAAGGAGGAGAGATTACTCTAGAGCAATATAATTTAGAGAAAAGTATTCTCACATTCTTATCACCTCAAATGGCACAACTCACTGAAATGGATGAATTCAAAACATATCTTTTGAATCAACAAGTGGCTTTTGGATATTTGAGTGACAACGCAACTGCAGAATCCAAAACAACGGGTAAGAAACTTGCTGAGGAGCAGTTGGCAGGGATGAAGGCGCAAGTTGGTGATGATAAGTTCAAATTATTGATTGAAGAGAGTAAATTAACTGAGGCAGATATCGCTGGATATTTGGAGAAAGTCATGATTTCAATGGAAGATATGAACCGTAAGGTGACGGATGCAGATATTAAAGCAGATTACGATGCTAATAAGCAAGACTACACATTAGTTTCACTTCGTCATATCTTAATCTCTTTGGAGGATGCTGATGGCAAAGCGATACGGACAGCAGAAGAGGCACTAAAGGTTGCCAAGGATGTTAAATCGCAGTTGGATAAAGGTGGGGATTTCGCCACCCTTGCGAAGAAATATTCCGAAGATCCGGGTTCTAAGGAAGAGGGCGGGTTGTATAAGGATACACCTGCAGGTACGTGGGTTGACGCTTTCAAAGAGAGTTCATTAACCTTACCACTGAACCAAATCAGTGATCCCATTGAGACGGAATATGGATATCACGTTATGACAGTGGAATCTCGTACTGAGACAGCCTTCGATAAGATTACACAAGAGCAAAAAGACGCGATTAAGAACAAACTGGGTTCAGTAAAAATTGATGAGTTTATGTCTAACGATTTACCGGGGATCATCAAGAAGGTAAACCTCCCTGAAAGTCCTGCTGCGACAACAGAGGAACCAACCACTACGCCAGAAAGTGGACAAGACCCTACAGGAACAAACGGAACCACAACCGAAGGTACGGATGCTCCAAAAACTGACGGTACGAAAACCGAAGATACGGATGCTCCAAAAACTGACGATACAACAACTGACGGAGCAACGACAGACGCTCCTACAGATACTACAGGAAAGTAAGATAAAGTCATAAAAGTAGCGCGAAATGGCGCTATTTTTATTTATTTGAGAACAATCAGGGGCTTAACCGCAACTTATATATAAATAACCATGTATAAGGAATTGGTAATGGTCAAATACTAGGGTCAGATATAACACTTATATTCTATGGGAAACTTATCCCCCTTTGGAACAGTAGTTGAAAAATCTTCTTATGAAAGCGGGGCAACATGTGAAATGAAAGCTACTGGAATTGTTCGACGTATAGATGACTTGGGTAGAGTGGTCATTCCTAAAGAAATTAGACGTACTTTGCGAATTCGTGAAGGGGATCCACTTGAAATTTTTGTTGACCGTGATGGTGAAGTCATATTAAAGAAATACTCACCCATCGGAGAACTTGGGGATTTTGCTAAAGAGTATGCGGAATCATTATACGAGGGGACTGGACATATCACCATTATTTCTGATCGTGACACGTTCATTACTGTCGCAGGAGGTTCTAAGAAAGAATATTTAGAGAAACAAGTTGGATTGATTGTTGAGAATTGTATGGACAACCGTAAAACCCTGCAAGAGACGAATAGCGGAAGCTATGAGATCAGCAAGGACCATGGGGAGACCCTTTCATCTTTCATTATAGCTCCAATCATTTCAGGTGGAGATCCTATAGGATCTGTCATTCTGATGAATAAGGATGAATCTGTGAAGATGGGAATTATGGAAATTAAAATGGCTGAGACAGCCGCATCTTTTCTAGGCAAGCAAATGGAGCAGTAATAGATAATCACAACCGACTCCCATTGTTCTTATGTTCCTTCACTTGGAACCTGAGCAGCGGGAGTTTTTTTATACTTATATTCATGGTTATAATAGAGGTTGTTCACGTACTTATTCATCTCATTCGAATATCGAAGGTAAAGTGGGGAAGCTAGATCATGAAGGAAACAAATGCAGCCAACAAAATTATGCATGGGGCGTTTATTCTTAGCATGGCCGCCATCCTTTCAAAGCTCATTGGAACACTACAGAAAATCCCCTTACAAAACATGGGTGGAGATGCGGCATTTGGTATCTATAACACGGTATATCCTTTCTATTCACTGATTATTACTCTTGCTATTGCTGGATTTCCATTAGCTATCTCTAAGTTCGTAGCAGAGGATGTAGCTAAAGGAAATGAAGACGGGGGTAGGCGTATTATTTCGTTATCCTCATTTGTGCTCGGTATATTGGGGATTGTTCTTGGTATTAGTACGTATGTGGGGGCACCCTTAATCGGGCAGTGGATTGATAATTCCCAGGTGGTTCCTGCCGTTAGATATGTTTCCTGGGCTCTTTTATTCGTGCCGATTATGTCTGCATTGAGAGGTTATTTCCAAGGGCTTCAGAACATGTTGCCCACGGCTGTGTCGCAAATTGTGGAGCAGAGTGTTCGAGTAGCTGTCATGATTCTGTTCCTGTTCTATTTAATTTCCAGAGATGCTAGTTCAGAGCAGATCGCAGCGGGAGCCCTGTTCGGCTCTGTTGCCGGAGGAGCGGCGGGGCTGTTAGTGATGTTGCTGTACTGGCAACGCCATAGTAAAGCTATGTCCGCTAGCAATATATCGAGAAAGAGTAGCTCCTCCGTAAGCTTAGAAAGCACGTGGAGCCTACTGAAGCGACTATTAATGTATGCCATTCCCGTTTGTTTAGGGTCGCTAGCTGTTCCGCTGATTAGCCTAGTAGATACCTTTACGGTTCCGCGATTGCTTAAAGCAAGTGGAGCCGGAGAAGCGGGGGCAATGATTCAGTTTGGGATTTATAATCGGGGTATACCGCTGGTTCAGCTTGCATCCATGATGGCAACCTCACTGACGGTCTTATTCATTCCTGCTCTCGCTGAGGCTCGTGTTCGAGGTGACCAGAGCTTGGTGCAGAGTCAATGCCGCTTGTCTTTGCGTTGGTTCTGGATGCTCGGTCTAGCAGCATCGGTGGGCCTTGCGGTATTGGCTGAGCCCATTAATATAATGTTGTATCAAGATGCTGCGGGTACAGACACAATGCGCTTCATTGCCTTTACCGCGGCGGGGAGCACGGTGAGCTTGATCTCTGCTGCGCTGCTGCAAGGCATAGGCAGCGTTAAGGCACCAGCGATGCACCTCCTTGCAGCGGCAGTAGCGAAGCTGCTGCTTAACCTGCTGCTGGTGCCGCGCTTTGGCATTACGGGCGCCGCGATTGCTGGCGTCGCTGCGCACTTCCTGGCTGCAGCGCTGAATGTAGCGCTGCTTGCTCGCAGTACCGGCTTGCGCCCTAGCGCCGGTACCACCGTGCTGAAGCCGGCAGTGATCATCGCCGGCTTGGCACTGGCCGCAGGCAGCGCCCAGTGGGCCACAGGAGCCGCGCTTCAGGCGCTGGGGCTCCTTCAGGGTGCGCGGCTGGCTGCCGCGGTAGGTAGCCTTTCCGGCGTAGCGGCAGGGGCGGCTGTGTTTCTCATCTTGGCTGTACTCACCAAGCTTCTTAGTGAACAGGAGCTACGGATGATTCCTAAGATGGGTAACTTGTTGGCCAATCTACTCAAGAAATGCCGTGTGCTGCACTAATAGACGAATAGAAGACTAACCATTGTCCGTGTTATAGTATATTTAAGATTTGAATTGCACTTTAGAGGCAGATAAAGAGCGGAGGAACAACGTATGAGCTCAGCAATAATAGTCGTTGGACTGGGATCAGGAAATCCTGACAGACTGACAGTAGGCATAGTTAGAACGTTACAGCAAGCATCCAAGGTATTCGTAAGAACGAAGGAACATCCCGTGATGTCTGTGCTTGAAGAATGGGACTTAGCGTATGAGTCTTTTGACTCTATATATGAATCACACGATTCTTTCCCGGAAGTATACGATACGATAGCCAGTACCCTTGTAGAACAGGCAAGCGAGGGGGAGAGTCACTCCAACATTGTGTATGCTGTTCCAGGCCATCCTATGGTGGCTGAATCTACGGTACAACTTTTAAGAGAGCGTTGTCCGAAGGAAGGTATTACTTTACACGTCATGGGCGGGGAAAGTTTTCTTGATGAGGCATTCACGCGACTCGGTTTTGATCCCATTGAGGGATTTCAGTTACTGGACGCTGCAGGCCTCAGCAGTGCGTTGGTACAGCCACAGTTGCATACGGTTATTGGACAAGTATATGACGTATTCACGGCTTCTGATGTGAAGCTTTGCCTTATGGAGCTATATCCCGATGATTATCCCATCATTGTAGGTCATGCGCTGGGGGTAGAGGGCTTAGAATCTATTCTGCGTGTCCCATTGTATGAAATAGATCGTGTGGAGGGTTATGGTAATCTGTCACTTATCTATGTGCCACGAAGCGACGAGGATCATCTACGTCAGCGTACATTTGCTCGTCTGCATGAAATTGTTAATATCCTTCGTAGCCCAGGTGGATGTCCTTGGGATCGTGAGCAGACTCATGACTCACTGCGCAAAAATCTGATCGAAGAGACCTATGAAGTGTTAGAAACGATCGATGAGGATGATCCAGAGCATATGCAAGAAGAGTTAGGCGACTTGCTATTACAGGTCATGCTCCATGCTCAGATTGAGGAAGAGACCGGAACATTTAATGTGATGGATGTGATCCAAGGACTGAATGATAAATTAATTTTTCGCCATCCTCATGTATTTGGAGAGCATACAGCGAAGGACTCTGAGGCCGCATTACAGCATTGGGAGCAGATGAAAGCCGAAGAGAAACGGATGAAGGGAATAGATGATACGAAGCTTGTATCTGCATTAGATGGTATTCCCCGTGATTTACCTGCTCTGATGAAAGCTTATAAGATCCAGAAGAAAGCCGCAAAGGTAGGATTTGACTGGGAGAATATCCAAGGCGTCTTTGACAAGATTGAGGAGGAACTGGCTGAGTTACGCGAAGCGGTTGAGCAGGAACATGATCCAGCGGACCAGATCCTTGAGCTAGGTGATTTATTGTTTGCAGTATCGAATGCGGCTCGGTTTATCGGTACAGATCCAGAAGAAGCTCTGTCGAAGACCAACCGTAAATTTGTGACGCGCTTTCACTTTATTGAAGAAGAATTACGGAAGCAGGGGCGGACAGTATTAGACAGCAATGTAGAGGAAATGGAGCAGATATGGCAGCTCTCCAAAATAAAATCTGTCGAAAAATCGCATAATTTAAATGATTATTTAAAAAAATGATGAGTAATGCAGGAATTTGGAGATTGATCCAGAATATCCTTTAGATGCAATAAACGATATGGAGTTGTCTTAAGAAGATAAGTTCTATACCGTATTTTTTCTACTTTTCTGTAAATATAGGAGGAAAATAATTTATGAACAAGACAGACTTAGTCAACAATATTTCTAGTAAAAGCGGGTTGACCAAAAAAGATGTTGAGTCCGTATTAAACGGTTTTCTTGGAGAAATTACGGATGCATTAGTAGCTGGCGATAAAGTGCAATTGATCGGTTTCGGTACCTTCGAGACTCGTAAACGTGCGGCACGTGCAGGTCGCAATCCACAAACAGGAAACACCATTGAGATTCCTGAATCTACTGTGCCAGCGTTTAAGGCGGGCAACAAGCTTAAAGAAGCCGTAAAATAACATGCGTATTGATAAATTTCTTAAAGTATCAAGATTAATTAAGCGGCGTACAGTGGCTAAGGATATTTCAGATCAAGGTCGTGTCCTGATCAATGGTCGGGAGTCGAAGCCTAGTAGCGCGGTTAAAGTGGGCGATGAAATAACTGTCCAGTTTGGCCAGAAGCTAGTGACGGTTCGTGTAGAACGTCTTGCTGAGAGCACACGCAAAGAAGAGGCTACAAGCCTTTATAGCTTAGTTAAAGAAGAACCCATTGTGAGGGAAACCGGTCTTGACTGGTAATCATATGGTTCACGAAGAGGCAGTTCTGAAGTCTATGTAGACTTCGGGCTGTCTTTTTTTTATGTACAGGTTCTGTTAAAGTTCTAAACCTCGCCGGGACTCCATAAGCTATTGGTAGAAGGAGGGGTACATGCTATGATCGAGCAAGGAAAAAGCAAGGTGCATGATCTTCATATGCAGAACCGTAGACAACTTCATATGACTGGAGTCCAGAATGTTGAGAGTTTCGACAGTGAGGAGTTTCTACTGCAGACAGAGCTAGGCCATCTAACGATTAAAGGTCAGAATTTACATATTAACAATCTCAGTTTAGAGGAAGGCGTTCTGTCTATAGATGGACTGGTTCACTCCCTCGTGTATTTAGATCCCGGAGCACATGGTAAGAATAAGGGAAGGTTCGGCAAGCTATTTAAATGAATCCCTATGTACAGTGGATAACGCTGTTCTGGATGTTATTCTCGGGGGCAACAATGGGACTAGCCTATGATAGCTACCGGGTGCTGTCAGGGCAGCTCCATTTTCCCAAATGGTCGCTTCATATCATAGATTTTCTGTATTGGTGTGGGGCCTCGATATTTGTTTTTAGAATGCTCTATATTAGTAATCAGGGTCAACTGCGTTTCTATGCATTTGTGGGATTATTTCTAGGTGTATGGTTATATTTTTTAATCTTAAGTGTTACAACTCAGCGTTTTGTGGTAATGTTAATAAAGATCGTACAATATGTGTTATATTTGCTGAAGCGTCTTTTTATGATTTTTATATGGATACCGCTCAGAACGATGTATCGTATACTTATCTGGATACTGAGTGCAACAGGAACATTGTTGATGTTTATTGTGCACATAATACTACGTTGTTTGTTACCTTTCTGGAGGTTATCGAAGTGGATGGTTAGTCCGTTAACTTCAAGGTTTAAGATCCCTTCATGGTTACAGAAACTAGTGAACTCGTGTATTGAATTATGGAAACGCCGGTTTTAAGGAGGCTTCATCATGGCAAAATACGCTGTACAGTCGCAAACTAAGCAACAATCAACTAAATATGCAGGTGCGCGTAGACGGCTGACTTTATGGATGACCTTTATGGTGTTTTTTATGGGTTGGGCAGCTTATACACTGTTAACTCAGAACTCGCAGATTGCAGACAAGAGCGACCAACTAAGTGAGCAACAAGCAAAGACTGCAGCTGTAGAGAAATCCCTTACAGACTTGCAATATGAAGTTAATCGTCTACAGGATCCTGAATATATTGGGCAACTGGCACGTAAGGAGTTCGGTTTATATAAACCGGAAGAAACCCCAATTCGGCCGGATATTTCAAGCCCGTAATATAGGTGCCAAGAGGTCATTACTCAGTTGACCTTGGTTTGCGCATTATGTATAATCAAATCACCACAGCCAAGATTTTAAATTTTGCTGTATATTTTTAAGGGAGGATCATTTTATTCTATGGCAATCGAAGTAGGCACCAAGTTAGAAGGAAAAGTGACAGGCATAACGCATTTTGGAGCATTTGTTGATCTGTCAGGAGGTGTCACGGGTCTCGTTCACATCTCAGAAATCGCTGATAATTACGTCAAGGATGTCAACGATCACTTGAAGATCAATGATGTTGTGACCGTTAAGGTGATCAATGTTGACAAGGACGGTAAGATCGGACTTTCCATCAAACAGACTGTTGACAAACCCGCAACAGAATCCCGGCCTCCAAGAACTTCAAGACCGGAACGTAGTAGCGGTAGTGGCGGAGGAGAGCGGTTTAGCGGCGGCGGAGGCAGTAGTAGTAGTGGTGGCAGTGCCGGCGGTAGTTATAATCGTGAACGGGGTGGGCGTTCGTTTAAGCCTGCTGCCAATAAGGCAACATTCGAGGATAAAGTGTCCCGCTTCCTAAAAGATAGTGAAGAGCGGATATCATCCATCAAGAAAAATACGGAATCCAAACGCGGAGGCCGTGGCGCTAAGCGCATGTAATTATGAATGTACTAAGATAACCGTAGCAGGCATTATGCCGCTACGGTTTTTTTGTCGCCTATAAAAAAATACCGACAACTTCCAACTGATTTCCAGCTATCTCATGTACAAACGCTAATTGAAAAGGTCGTTATTTCGAAAGGATGCAATCAGAGAAGAAGATAAGAAGTCGTTCACAATCGTTCACAATCGTTACAGATAAGGGTGTCGCACCTATTCCCCGACCTTTCGCAGTAGGGGCTTTTTTGTCGGAAATTTCTTCAGTGCTTAACAGGCGTTCTGACAAACTTTCATGAAGGACAGGATCTATAATGGGTACCAATAACTTTAATGATGGGTGGTGCCAAAATCATGGACAAAAAGAATGTAGTGCAATTTCCCGGCGTAAATATGGCAGAAAGACGAGGAGCAACATCGGAAGGTGTTAACTTCATTTCGAGAATGACGCAAGGGCGCGTTATTCAACGTACGATTTGTTTTTTCGAGACCAAGAAGTGGATGCTTCTGTTAGTGTTCATGGGATTCTTACTTGGGAAGGCAATGATTTTGGACGAGCTGTCTCCCTTTGCATTAGCGTTTTTCGCTGTCATTACTTTTATGCGTAGAGACTATCTTCCTGTTGTCTTTGTTGCCGTTATTGCCGGTAGTTTATTTGCTCCATATCCGGTACCGCTGATCGTTACTGCTGAACTTCTCATTTTCTATTTCATTCATAAAGGATTGGAGTCTTTCGAGCATGCTGAAATCTCCTACGCTCCTCTAATGGTGTTTGTATCTACGTTTTGTGTTAATTTATTTCATGTTATGATTGGCCCCTCCTTTACCTGGTATGCATTTCTCATGTTGACGTTAGATGCGGTCCTCAGTTTCGTCCTCACGTTAGTCTTTATTCAAGCTATTCCCGTATTCACATATCGCAAGAAGAACTATCAGCTTAAAAATGAAGAAATTCTGTGTTTGATTATTTTGCTTGCATCGGTGATGACGGGGTTAGTGGGTTGGAGTGTCTATTCTTTATCGATCGAGCATGTATTATCACGTTATCTTATTCTCATATTCGCGTTAGTCGGAGGTGCGTCACTGGGGGCGTCTGTCGGGGTGGTTACCGGTCTGATCTTAAGTCTTGCAGACATTTCGGCCATCTACCAGATGAGTCTTCTGGCTTTCTCCGGTATGCTGGCGGGCATGTTACGTGAAGGGCGGCGAGCTACGGTAGCTTTGGGAATGTTATTGGGGTCATCGCTTCTCTCGATCTATTTCATTGGACCAGGGGACGTCATGACCTCGACATGGGAAACCTGTGCAGCCATTATTCTTTTTATGATAACCCCTAAGACGATCATTGCTATGATTTCTAGATATGTACCGGGTACGCAGGATCATACGAAGTCGCAGCATGAATATGCCAAGCGGGTACGAGACCTAACGGCAGAAAGGGTTACCCAATTCTCACAAGTGTTTAAACAGTTGTCTCATAGCTTCGGACAAGTATCAGGCGCGGCTGAGGTGAGTACACGCACTGAAGAGAAGGATCACTTCATGAACGCTGTTACGGAAGGAGCATGTTCTAACTGCTTCAAACAGCAACATTGCTGGGATGCGAAATTCTACCAGACGTATAAATATATGTCGGAGATGATGGGTGCAGTAGAAGATAATCCAGATATTGCTGCTAGCAAGCTGCCTTCGGAGTGGAACAAGGTATGTCATAAGACAAGTGATGTGCTGGAGGTCATGAAGAAACAATATCATCTCTATCAACATGATATGCAATGGAAGCGCCAAATATACGATAGTCGGCACTTAGTGGCAGATCAATTATCTGGTGTGTCACAAGTGATGGAGGATTTAGCACGCGAGATCAAACGAGAGGGGCAAGCGATGTACCAGCAGGAAGAGCAGATTAGAGAAGCTCTGGAGAAAATGGGCCTGTCTATTCAATCGATTGACATTATTAGTCTTGATTCTGGACAGGTGGAAATAGAGATTGTTCATGCATATACAAAGGGGTATGACGAATGTCGTAAAATTATTGCGCCACTTCTCTCAGACATCCTCGGTGAGCATATTGCAGTAACGCAGGAACTAGCGAGCAACACGCGTAATGGGCTAGCAACGGTAGTGTTTGGCTCTGCCAAAACATTTGAAATAACGACGGGAGTAGCAGGTGCAGCCAAGGGAGGGGATATATTCTCAGGGGATAGCTTTAGTACAGTGGAGTTAGGGAATGGGACGTTCGCAGTTGCGCTAAGTGATGGGATGGGAAATGGTGAACGAGCACGACAGGAGAGCAGTACGGCACTTGATATATTGGAACAGTTACTTCAGTCAGGAATGGATGAGAAATTAGCGATTAAATCGGTTAATTCGATCCTATTGCTACGTTCTCCTGATGAAATATATGCCACGATAGATGTTGCTTTGATCGATCAATATACAGCTCAGACAACGTTCATGAAGATCGGATCGACACCTAGTTTTATTAAAAGAGGGAATGAGGTTATTCTGGTCTCTGCGAGTAATCTTCCGGTTGGTATTATTCAAGACATTGATGTTGATCTTGTTACACTCCAGCTTCATGCTGGCGACATCGTCATTATGATGACTGACGGTTTATATGACGCACCGGGTTATGCGGTTAATAAAGAGTTGTGGATGAAACGAATCATTCAGGAAATTGAGAGTGATGACCCTCAGTATATTGCAGATTGTTTGCTCGAAAAAGTGATCCGGTATCAGCAGAATCAAATTCAAGATGACATGACGGTCGTTGTGGGGAAGGTTGAACGATTCCATCCTGCGTGGGCTACCTTGCATGTTCCGGGTCTTGAACGAATGGAGCGTCCACGTACAGTGAGCTAGTGTGTGACTGGGATTACATTACTCGGAAAAGGGTTAGTTTGTAACATGTTAATCTTTGATAATCTACTCTATGTGGTTTGGATTCTCTCATTCTTGGAAATGATAGAGAGAGGATGCAAACATAGGAGGATGATCAATTATGAAACAGATATTACTGATTACCGACGGATGTTCAAATATAGGAGTAAGCCCTATTCTTGCTGCGGCGCATGCACTACAAGAAGGGATTACGGTGAATGTAGCGGGTGTAGTGGACTATGGGACGATTGGAGAGCTTGGGAGTTTGGAGATTGCTGAAATTGCCAAGTCAGGAGGGGGGATTAGCCGAATTGTTGGAACCAGACAGTTAGCGCAGACCATGCAAATGATGACACGCAAAACAGTGGTACAAACCATACAGCAGGCGGTTAATAAAGAATTAAAACATATTTTGGGAGAGGGGTCATTGGAAGATTTGTCACCTCAGCGTCGTGCACAGGTGGTTGAAGTGGTAGATGAGCTTACAGAAACGACACCCTTACAAGTAGCTTTGCTTATTGATGCAAGTGGAAGTATGAAGCCCAAGTTGTCAGCAGTGGAAGAAGCGATTCGAGATTTAATGCTTAGTCTACAAGCAAGGGAGGGACAAAGTGAGCTTGCCATATTTCATTATCCTGGCAATCATGGCAGTGAAGAGACCGTGATGAATGTTGGCTGGACAGCGGATATAGGCAGTCTGAAATCGCTCTTTGGGAAAATTCAGATGAAAGGCGCGACACCTACTGGACCGGCAATCATGAAGGTGATTGATTTCTTCCATTATGGTACACTAGATGCACATCAAGCATGGCGGGGGAATTCCGATGAAGGAGAAAAGGCACTCGGTGACTACGTCGTCTAATCGTGAATGTATACCTGGAACGGTAATCACGGGCAAATGGCGGAATAATCGCTTTATCATCCAGCGTATATTAGGTAGCGGAGCTAATGGTACCGTTTATTTGGTCCAGAAGGCGGGATATCGGGAATACTATGCCTTGAAGATGGGGTATGACACACTCGATCTGCAGTCAGAGATTAATGTGCTTACTTCTGTGCAGTCCCAACGTAAGCAGCAGGATGAGCAGGAGGGAAGAAGCCATCGTCCTTATTTGCTAGAGGTGGATGATTATTCGACACCCAGTGGCGAAATTCCCTTCTACGTCATGCGTTATGTGAAGGGAAGTCCACTTCATCGGTTTATTAAGCATCGGGGACGAGATTGGCTAGGGTTGGTAGGTCTAAGGCTGTTAGAAAAGCTTCTTGAGCTTCATCGCTCTGGATTTATATTCGGAGATCTAAAGCCAGAGAATGTTATGGTCACGGACTATGGGGAAGTTGAGCTTATTGACTATGGTGGTGTAAGCTCAGTTGGCCGTAGTGTGAAGCAGTTCACTGAATGGTATGACCGTGGATACTGGAATGCGGGAAGTCGAGTTAGTGATGAAGGGTATGATTTGTTTTCCTTTGCGGTACTTTGCATTCATATTCTTCATGCTAATGGTCTGAATGGCGTTAATGCTTCCCATCTTCCTCAGACACGAAGTACTACCGATTTACTGAATTTAGTCAATCGAAGTAAGGAATTGAAACCTTATGCAAGCTGGTTAACCCAAGCTATTCGTGGTGAGTTTACAGGGTCACACCAAGCGCTTAGATTGTGGAAAGATCAGATCTATAAACCAGTTAGTCAACACAAACGTAATAGTAAGACAACACGCAAACTTAAGAATGCTTTTGCAATATCCTTTTTGATTTTGTGTGGGGCCATATTTTTGGCATTGCGAATGTGAGGATACATACACAAATGATTTACAACAGATATTAAGGGAGCATATAGTAAACATGAGAATGAACCACTTGGTGGAGCATGTGCTTCGCACTGCGGAAGAAAAGGACTTATGGTCTGCTCACGATACGATTATAGTCGCAGTGTCCGGAGGGCCGGATTCTGTGGCTCTTTTGCACGTTATGCACGACATATCTTTGCACCATACCCCATTAAATCTAATTTGCGCTCATGCTCATCATGGCTTTCGAGCTGAATCTGATGCAGAAGTGGAATTGGTACGTTTAGTAGCGAAGGAACTTCATATTCCTTTTGAAACGGAAAAGCTAGATATACCTGCATATATGAGGCAAAGTGGTAAAGGGCCAGAGGAAGCCGCGCGGGACAAAAGGTATGAATTTCTATTCAAACAAGCCGAAGCGTATGGGGCACAATCGATTGCAGTGGGGCATCATGCAGATGATCAGGCTGAGACAGTGCTCCTTCATTTATTAAGGGGAAGTGGCCCTTCTGGGCTTTCAGGCATGAAGTTTAAAAGAAGCTTAAAAAATGTGGAACTTATTAGGCCGCTATTACGTATATACAAAACGGACTTGGTAGAAGTCTGTGGTAACGGCGGATATGCATACGCTACGGATAATAGTAATTTGCAAACCGAGTATAGAAGAAATGCAATTCGGTTGAATGTACTGCCTTATTTGGGGCAATATAATGGACAGATTACACAATCTTTGAATCAATTAGCCATCCTGATGTCTGGAGAAGACGATTATGTTGAGCTTGCTGCTGAAGAAGCATACCAAGACTTAGTTCAGCAGAAAGATGGAAGGTTCACCATTTCGGTGCCTTCCTTTTTGGGCTTACATGTCGCTTTACAACGGAGGTTGATTAAACTAATATTAAACTACATGTCAGTAAACTCTGAGATTACTGACTATAGTAAGGTCGAGACTGTTCGCCAAGGGTTTGTTCAGATCCATGCTACGACATGGAGCCGTGATTTAGGGGGGGGCATAACCTGTATACGCGAATATGATATCGTGACATTTATGCCTCAGCCACTTGAGAAGGGGTTGAGCTATACATATCGCCTTGACTCTGTGGTTCCTGAACTGACGGTAAATGAAATTGGAAAGGTCCTTAGAATGACTTTACGTCCTAGGGGTGATAACGTCATCCTTAAGGGGGAAATACAGGGGAACGAAGCGTTATTCGACGCTGACCAGCTGGTATTTCCCTTGACATTACGGTCAAGACAGGATGGAGATACTATGAAAGTTATGGGTCTCGGTGGTAGCAAAAAAGTAAAAGACCTTTTTATCGATGAGAAGATCCCACCTTCTATGCGCCAATCTATCCCTATGATTGTGGATGGTCGCAACAACATGTTATGGATTCCGGGAATACGGCGATCTATTCATGCACCTGTCGATCCACATACTACTTCGGTTCTTCATATGTGCATTGAAGAAATCGTTGTAGAGCCATCGCTCTAGTTATTTCATAAGATTTCACAGCTTACTTAGGAGGTTCAATCAGTTGCAGAATGATATTCAAGAAGTACTCATCAGTGAAGAAGATATTCGTAAGAGAGTCCAAGAACTCGGAGCTATTCTAAGTACCGAGTACGAAGGCCGTAACCCTTTGGTGATTTGCGTATTAAAGGGCGCGTTTATTTTCATGGCAGATTTGGTTAAAAGTATGACAGTACCAATGGAGCTTGATTTTATGGCTGTATCTAGTTATGGTGCATCCACTAAATCTTCAGGTGTTGTCAAAATCATCAAAGATTTAGATGTTTCTGTAGAAGGTCGAGATGTCTTAATCGTTGAAGATATTATTGATAGTGGGCTTACACTCAGCTACTTAATCGAGCTATTACAGAATCGTAAAGCTAAATCTACTTGTGTGGTTACCTTATTTGATAAACCGGCAGGTCGCACTGTAGCCTTGGAGGCTGATTTTACAGGGTTTGTTCTACCCGATGCTTTCGTTGTTGGTTATGGTCTTGATTATGCTGAGCATTACCGGAATCTACCCTACATTGGGATTTTGAAGCCGGAAATATACAGTAACTAGTGTTAGAAATCCTGACCCATAGTTTTTTATGTTAACACATAAGGGTCTCTATTGAGATAGCCCAATAGGCTATGGTAAAATAACTTAAGTGTTTCGAGAGGAGGTAGGGGATGAATCGGTTCATCCGGAATTCTGGTTTTTATTTAATACTTTTTTTAGTCGTGGTGGGCATTGTACAATTCATCGGTGGTAGCGGTGAAACTGCTGATAATCCTAGATATGACCAACTACGTCAACAGCTTAAGGCTAATAACATTGAGACTATAGAGGCTCAATTTGACGGGTATGCCTATCTTGTGACGGGTCAATATAGGACTGAACCAGCTGATGTGAAATCGAAGGATTTCTCAACTTATATTCCTGCTACTGATATTGCCTTAGATGAAATTGTACAGTCGAGTGAGGTAAACAAGTTTAATTTAGATATTGTACCGATGAAAGGACAGAGCATTTGGTTAACATTGCTGTCTTCTTTCATTCCCTTGATTCTTATGTTCGTGATCTTCTTCTTCTTGTTTAATCAATCTCAGGGTGGCGGCGGCAAAGTTATGAACTTTGGTAAGAGCCGAGCTAGAGTATATAGCGAAGAGAAGAAAAAGGTTACCTTTGAGGATGTAGCAGGAGCAGATGAAGAGAAACAGGAACTTGTAGAAATTGTTGAGTTCTTGAAAGATCCTCGTAAGTTTGCAGCTGTAGGTGCACGTATTCCTAAGGGTGTCCTTCTTGTAGGTCCTCCAGGAACAGGTAAGACTCTCTTAGCTAAAGCAGTTGCGGGGGAAGCGGGAGTTCCTTTCTTCAGCATTTCCGGTTCTGACTTCGTGGAAATGTTTGTCGGTGTTGGTGCTTCCCGCGTACGTGATTTGTTTGAGAATGCTAAGAAGAGTGCTCCATGTATCATTTTCATTGATGAAATTGATGCCGTAGGACGTCAACGTGGCGCTGGGCTTGGTGGCGGACATGACGAACGTGAACAAACACTTAATCAGCTACTTGTTGAGATGGATGGATTTGGAGGTAACGAAGGAATTATCATCGTTGCCGCAACCAACCGTGCAGATATTTTGGATCCAGCATTATTACGTCCAGGTCGCTTTGACCGCCAAATTACAGTGGATCGCCCAGATGTTAAGGGCCGCGAAGCGGTACTGAAGGTTCATGCTCGTAACAAACCATTAACCAAAGATGTACGATTGGATGTTATAGCGAAGCGTACTATTGGATTTACGGGTGCAGATCTTGAGAACCTATTGAATGAATCTGCCTTGATTGCTGCGCGTCGTAATCGTCGTGATATTTCCATGAGTGAAGTGGATGAAGCGATTGATCGGGTCATGGTAGGTACTGAGAAGCGTAGTCGTGTTATTAGTGATCGCGAGAAACGCATTGTGGCTTATCATGAAGCGGGTCATACGATTGCGGGTTACTTCTTGGAGCATGCAGATGTCGTTCATAAAGTTACTATTGTTCCTCGTGGCCGTGCGGGTGGTTATGTTATTATGCTTCCTAAGGAAGACCGCATGTTAGTGACTAAGAATGAACTGTTAGATAAAGTAACCGGTCTACTTGGCGGACGTGTGGCTGAGGAAGTATTTATCGGAGAAATTGGAACAGGCGCATATAGTGACTTCCAACAGGCAACAGGGATTGTACGCAGTATGATCATGGAATACGGAATGAGCGATAAGCTCGGACCGATGCAATTCGGATCCACTCAAGGTCAAGTATTCTTGGGTCGTGATATCGGACATGAGCAAAATTACAGTGATTCTATTGCATATGAGATTGATCAGGAAATGCAGAACTTCACCAACTATTGTTATGAACGCTGTAAAGATCTATTGATCAAGCATTCTAAGGAAATGCATCTTATTGCGAATACACTGTTAGAAGTGGAAACACTGGAAATGGATCAGATTAAACAATTGATCGAACAGGGTTATCTAGATGAAGAGAGCAAATCTGAGGGATCAACGGATGATATTGCTGAGGTGAATGGTGCACCGATCATCGATACTATCGGTGATGTAACTGTACGTATTCAATCTCAGAATGATGGAACAGAACCTACCCCAGTAGGAGATATTCCGAATACCACTCCGGGTTCATCTGATGATGATGACAATAGTAACTCAGGCAATGAAGGTGGAATTCCTCCAGAGTCCAAATAAATAATGATGCTGTAGCGTAATAATAAATCCGAAAACACATTTGTGTTTTCGGATTTATTTATTTTTCGGTAAACGATGGCTATTTGATGATTGACGTTAAAGTCATAAATCCTTATCTGGAGGTGCAATATTTCACATTACTTATCGGTAAAGAGGGATATAAGTGGTTCTAAAGGTTTATTCCCCTAGTGTATATTTATAATAACAATCGTGCGATGTTCTTTTTAAGCTGTTTAAGGACTTGTCAATTGATTGACAGACTGGTGAACGTTGTGTAAATTAGTTGATAAACGATTATGGGATACTTAGTGCATTTTATTGCATAGTACAGGAAGTAGAATAACTGACTTAGTGACTTAGCTGGACCGTAATTATAAAATCTACGGACATAAATAAATAAAGGGGTTGAGGGGTAGTGGAAGCACTCGCACTAGAGCGCAAGGCAGAACAGAATAGGGAACTGCGTGAACGACTTATGCAACTCAAGAAGGAACGTAATGCTATTATTCTGGCTCATTATTATCAACGAGATGAGATTCAAGAAGTGGCTGATTTCAGAGGAGATTCATTCTTGTTAGCACAGAAAGCAGCGCAGACAGATGCAGATGTCATCGTATTCTGTGGCGTTCATTTCATGGGTGAGAGTGCTAAGATACTAGCCCCAAATAAAACCGTACTTATACCGGATGAACGTGCAGGCTGTCCCATGGCAGATATGGTCAATGTAGAGGGTCTTCGTAAGCTTAAAGCAGAGCATCCGAATGCTAAAGTCGTAACTTATATTAACTCATCTGCAGAGATCAAAGCAGAGACGGATATTTGTTGTACCTCAGCTAATGCTGTGAGAGTTATTCAATCTGTTGATTCAGATGAGATTATATGGGTTCCCGATAAGAATTTAGGACATTATGTACAACAACATACAGACAAGAAAATGATTATTTGGGAAGGGTATTGCAATACTCACGATATGTTAACCGTAAAAGATGTATATGAAATGAGAGCTAAATATCCAAACGCCCCATTTGTAGTTCATCCGGAATGTCGCCCAGAAGTCGTTGAATTGGGTGATTTCGTAGGAAGTACTACGGCTATTCTTGAGTATTGTAAGAAATCTGACGCTAAAGAATTTATCGTAGGCACTGAGGACGGTACCGGCTTTCAACTTAGACTAGATAGTCCAGATACAACATTCCACTTCGCGACTAAGTTTCTAGTATGTCCTAATATGAAAGTAAATAATCTTAAAAAACTGGTAAAATGCTTGGAGACAATGAAGCCACAAATCTATGTACCTCCTGCTGTTGCCGATAAAGCTAGAATTTCCCTAGAGCGCATGTTACAAGTCCAGTAGCATGCGCTACTCTTTCTCATAAGACAGGTGAAGAATGGTCATGACTCCACAATATTTAGTAGATTTTGATCTCGCGTCTCTGCCAATAGTGAAGACAGATGTAATCGTAGTTGGATCAGGTATCGCAGGATTGTTCACGGCGATCAAGGCAGGTAAAGATAGAAATGTCATTATGATTACGAAGAAATCCCTTATGGAGAGTAATACTCGCTATGCGCAAGGGGGCATTGCCGCTGTTACCTCTGAGGAGGATTCACCGGTCTACCATCGGCAAGATACACTGCTGGCGGGGGCCGGTCTTTGTTCTTCTACCTCAGTCGATATACTGGTTAATGAAGGGCCTCATGGCGTCAGAGAATTGATTCGATTAGGAACCGCATTTGATGAGGAGAACGGGGAACTCGCGCTAACCCAAGAGGGGGCGCATAGTCATAGGCGTATATTGCATGCTAACGGAGATGCAACGGGTTTTGAGATCGTTCGTGCATTGTCCGAGAAAGTTATAGCACAAGATAACATTGAAGTCTGGGATAATCATTTTGTTATCGATGTAATTACAGATCAAGGGGTATGTGTTGGTGTGCTTGTACAGGGTCCAGAAGGCCAGCGGGTATTCGTTCAAGGAAGTGCTACGATTATATGCTCGGGCGGGGCGGGACAATTGTATCGTTACACGACTAATCCTGAGGTCGCTACCGCAGATGGTATCGCTATTGGTTACCGGGCAGGAGCTCATATTCGGGATATGGAGTTTATTCAATTCCATCCAACAGCGCTATGTTACCCGGGTGCGCCAAGGTTCTTAATATCTGAGGCTGTACGCGGAGAAGGTGCTACATTACGCAATATTAAAGGTGAGCGGTTCATGGAGAAATATCACGAGCTATTAGAGCTTGCCCCAAGAGATATTGTGGCCCGTGCCATTGTAAGTGAGATGGAAGCTACGAAGTCTACATTTGTTTACTTGGATATTACGCATGAACCCGCGGATATGGTCAAACATCGGTTTCCGAATATCCATGAGACTTGCATGGTCTATGGTTTAGATATAACGACAGACTGGATTCCAGTGGCTCCAGCTGCACATTATATGATGGGTGGGATTCAGACCGACTATAATGGAGAGAGTAGTGTATCGAGGCTGTTCGCATGTGGAGAAGTATCTTCTACGGGAGTGCATGGTGCTAATCGTTTGGCCAGTAATTCCTTATCTGAAGCGATTGTGTTCGGACGCCGGATTGTGAAAAGAATTCAGGAATTGCCCCCACTCGATTGGTCAACAAGCGCACTCGTGGTAGACTATAAACGTAATGACATTCCTACGCAAGCCATCGTTGAGCGGAGATTGAAACTGCAGAAGGTCATGGTTCGTTATGCTGGACTCCGTCGAGATCATATCCAATTAACGAAGGGATTGGAAGAACTTAATCGGCAACTGCCTATTTTTCAATCAGCATTGTTTAGAAAAGAAGAATTTGAATTCGCGAACATGCTGACCTGTTCATTGCTTATTACAACTGCAGCTTTAGCACGTAAGGAAAGTCGTGGTGCTCATTACCGAGAAGATTACCCTAAGCGTGATGATATCGCTTGGCGCAAACATCTATTACAGTTGCGCGGGCATGAAATAGTGGAGGAAGTCAGTGATGATGTTTAGTGGATATAATGAGAATTTAGTGGAATCAATACAATTTTGGCTAAAGGAAGATGTGGGTTCAGGGGATGTAACAACGCTCTCTACCATACCAGAAGGTCATCAATCTAAAGGGATTATTCATGCCAAAGAGGCGGGTATTATAGCAGGGATTCCAGTAGCGAAACGGGTCTTTGAAGTGGTCGACCCTTCTCTGGTTTTTATTGCTTACGTAGAAGAGGGGCAAGAGGTTCAGAAAGGTACAGTGTTAGCTGAGATCGAAGGAAGTACGCACCAAATTCTAACAGGTGAGAGATTAGCACTTAATTTGCTGCAACGTCTGTCTGGGATAGCTACGAAGACACGTAGCTACGTTGATGCATTACAGGGTCTTCCAGTTCGACTTGTAGATACACGTAAGACAACACCAGGACATCGCATGCTTGAGAAGTATGCTGTACGTGTTGGTGGCGGGGCTAATCACCGTTTTGGACTATATGATGCGGTTATGATTAAGGATAACCATATTAAAGGTGCTGGTGGCATATCTCAGGCGGTTAGTCGTGCGCGTGACCATATTCCACATACTATGACCATTGAAGTGGAGACAGAGAACCTGGATCAGGTGAATGAAGCCTTAGAAGCAGGCGTCGACATCATTATGTTAGATAATATGAGTTATAGTATGATGTCACAGGCTGTTAAGCTTATCAAGACCGAAGCGCCTAATGTTAAGGTAGAGGCCTCTGGTAATGTCTCGTTGGACACGGTACGCGCCATTGCTGAGACTGGCGTGGATATTATATCGGTAGGTCGGTTAACTTATTCATTTGACAGTCTAGATATTAGCTTAGACCTCAATGCAAAGAAGGAGGACCAGCTTTTATGATTCTTGTAGTTGACATAGGGAATACGAACATTGTGCTAGGAGTCTACAGAAATCGCGAATTGATTCATCATTTTCGACTGAGTACCGCACGGCAGTCTACGTTAGATGAATTCGGAGTGATGTTCTTTAATTTATTTAGGATGTCAGACATTGCGATTAGTGAGATTGAAGGTGTTATTATATCTTCGGTTGTACCCCCTCTTGTGAATGTCTTTGAAGAGATGTGTGTTAAATATATCCGTAAGGTGCCGCTTGTAGTAGGTCCGGGAATCAAGACTGGGTTAAATCTACGTTACGAGAACCCGCGTGAGGTTGGAGCCGATCGGATCGTGAATGCGGTAGCTGCGGTAGATCAATATAAAGGGCCACTTGTGGTCGTTGATTTCGGTACAGCGACGACATTCGATTGTATTGATGAGAAAAGTAATTATCTAGGCGGTGCTATCGTGCCAGGGATTGGCATTGCAACAGAAGCTCTTTACCAAAGAGCCTCGAAATTGCCTCGTATTGAATTAGAGAAGCCCAAGAAGGTCATTGGACGAAATACCGTACATGCCATGCAGGCGGGTATAATATTTGGATATGCGGGACAAGTTGAGGGCATCGTAGAGCGCATTAAAGTTGAAATGGAAGCCCCCCTCCTCAAGGTAATCGCTACAGGAGGATTGGCAGAATTGATTGCAAGTGAAGCTAAGTGTATTCAGGAAGTGAATCCATTGCTCACACTTGAAGGATTACGTTTAATTTATGAACGGAATCAATAATAAGTCACATAAGGTAGAGGAGGCATTAACATAAGCTATGAACAATAAAAAAGATCGATTAATAAGAGGCACAGCCATGAATGGCCGTGTTCGTGCCTTTGTGATACGGACAACAGCCTTAGTAGAAGAGCTTCGTCAAAGACATGATACATGGCCTACAGCAACAGCTGCTATGGGGCGTACTTTAACCGCTGCAGCTATGATGGGTGCAATGCTTAAGGGTAATGAAAAGATGAACATTCAAGTTAGAGGTGACGGACCTATTGGTCACATCATAGCGGATGCCAATGCTCTAGGGGAAGTTCGGGGTTACGTTACTAACCCGCACGTCCATTTGCCGAGCAATAGTTCGGGGAAGCTAGATGTAGCTGGCGCAGTAGGGACATCGGGGTTTATCTATGTCGCTAAGGATTTAGGGATGAAGGAACCTTATACGGGGAGCTCTCCTATTATTTCTGGTGAATTGGGTGAAGATTTCACATATTATTTTGCTATATCGGAACAGACTCCATCTGCCGTAGGCGTGGGTGTATTAGTCGGCACTGATAATGCCGTCATGGAAGCTGGAGGATTCATTATTCAATTAATGCCAGGACTTAATGATGATGAAATTACAGAAATTGAGCATGCTGTAGGTTCTCTTCCCCCGATCACCTCGTTAATGGATCAGGGGTTGGAGTTAGAGGAAATGCTCAAATGGATGTTACCCGATGCAGTGGTACATGATGAGATGGACATTCATTTCCAATGCCAGTGCTCGAAAGAACGTATTGAGCAGACGCTCATTAGTCTTGGACAAAGTGAGATTGAAGAACTAATCGCAGAAGATGAGAAAGCTGAAGTGGTCTGTCACTTCTGTAATGAGGCCTATATGTTCGGTAAAGAAGAGTTAGAGCAAATATTGGAACAAATCGCGAATTAGTGGGTAGGTCATGATGAGGACTATTCGAGAAGGGAAGACACTGTGGGCAGTCAATGTGATCTTGGTGTTAAGCGTCTTATTAATGGGGGGACTCATCTTGTTTCGTGGTCTTGGACCTGTGCCTGCAGATCAGACCTCCTCTGAGGAAGAGGAACCTGTTGCATCCGTTAATGGAGAGTTCATTACTGAGGAAGAGTGGTCTCAGGAGCTCAAGCGGCGCTACGGGCAGGATTTGCTCCTTCATATGTTGAATCGTATGGTTGTGTTTGAGGAAGCTAAGGCACGTCATATCAGTACCACACCTGAAGAAGTTGCACAGGAATTACTAAGGAATATTCAGGGATATGATTCAGAAGAAGCGTATTATCAACAGATGATGACTGAGCTTGGGCTAACACGTCAAGATATTGAATTAGAGACAGCCTACAGATTAGTACTGGAGAAAATAGCTACATCAGGCATTGACATCAGTGATCAGGATATTGATCAATATTTAGCGCAGAATAGTGATCAATATGCAGTAATGAAACAAATGAAGCTATCCCTAATCAAAGTAAACAGTTCAGAAGAAGCAGAGAAGATCATGGATGAGCTGGAGAAGGGATCAGACTTCTCACAGATGGCGAGAGAGCGTTCACTTGATATGGAAAGTCGAAGCCAAGGTGGGAAGTTGGGTGTAGTGGAGGAAGGTGATCCGTTCTTACCTAAAGAGTTGATGGATACAGCATCGACGTTAGAAATAGGTGATATTGCCGGACCTTTTCTATGGGAAGGTGGATATGCCGTGATTCAACTAACAGATATTATGATGGAAGAGAAAGAGGACCCACGATACGTTCGCGAATCCATTCGCAAACAGCTCGCTCTTAATGAGGCCACGCCACTTTCTCAACTAGAACAAGAACTTCGGCATAAATATCAAGCGCACATCATGAGTAGCATCCCTTCATCATAATTATATAATCTGTGATACTTTGCCCTATGATGAAGAACCATGAATCTTAGCAAAGTATCTTTTTTAATAGACGGATATTGACAACATGCATGAAGATTTGTTAATATGAAGGTGATCAAAACCAACTGGATTACTCGGATATAATATAGGCAAGAGTACAGCTTTTTTCCTTATCAGGAATCATGGATGACTTGTCCTTTATCGATAGGATGATCTCCTCAACATACAACTAGATAATACCAAAGTATAGCTACGTATTAGAACAATATTATAACCAATATCCTAGGGAGGGCTTTACTCATGGCAAAGGTCGTCAACAATGTAACTGAATTGATCGGAGAAACACCACTAGTACGTTTAAACCGTCTAGTGTCGGAAGATAGTGCAGAAATTTATCTTAAATTAGAATATCAGAACCCCGGTTCTAGTGTAAAAGATCGCATCGCGATCAGTATCGTAGAAGAAGCTGAGAAGGATGGTAGTCTAAAGCCTGGTGGAACGATTGTTGAGGCTACAAGTGGTAACACAGGAATTGGTCTAGCTATGGTAGCTGCAGCTAAAGGATATAAGGCCGTTATCGTTATGCCTGAAACAATGAGCTTAGAGCGTCGTAACCTGCTTCGTGCTTATGGAGCTGAGCTTGTTCTTACACCAGGGTCTGAAGGTATGAACGGTGCTGTTACTAAAGCAGAAGCTATTGTTAACGAGAACCCTAGCTATTTCATGGCAGAACAATTCAAGAACCAAGCCAATGTGAAAATTCACCGCGAAACAACAGGTCCAGAGATCGTTGAAGCGATTGATTCTATCGGGGGTACCTTGGATGCTTTTATAGCTGGTATTGGTACAGGGGGTACGATCTCAGGCGCGGGTGAAGTACTTAAGAAGAAATATCCTAATGTTAAAATTATTGCTGTTGAGCCTGCCGCTTCGCCGATCTTGGCTGGTGGTAAACCAGGACCTCACAAAATTCAAGGACTAGGGGCTAACTTTATCCCTGAAATTCTGAATCGTGATATCTATGATGAAATTATTCATGTTGAGAATGACGAAGCATTCGAAACAGCACGTCGTGTTGCTACAGAAGAGGGAATTCTTTCCGGTATTTCTTCAGGAGCAGCTATATTTGCCGCACTTAAAGTGGCTAAAGAGCTAGGAAAAGGCAAACGTATTGTCGTTATTATTCCAAGTAATGGTGAGCGTTACCTTAGTACACCACTTTATAATTTCGAAGCTTAATTACTTATTTACCAGTCACACCCCTATTGCGCGCTTATCGGCAAGAGGGGTTTTTTTATGAAGAAGCAGAGCTGATCGCTTTACTATTCGGTAATAAAACGCGGCCAGCCTCGAATCCTTCCTCTTTGTTGCTGCCCATGCCGCCTGACAAAGAACGGATTTCAAACCCTTATTGCCTTTACCGATTCGTGTACTTTTTTTTACCGGCACTCTCATTATTACCTGGACTTAGACCTGCCCACGAGGCTAAATGCCATGGGAGTTTTGAACAACCTCTTATAGGTACTTTTCAAAAGGGTAGCTGCTAAAGTATAATGACAACCAAGTTTATGCTTTAGGAGGAGATAAGGTGACAGATGAAGTGTTAACTCCATTTGATAATTGGAAAAGCTGGGCTGCTGATGGGTGGAGTGTGCTGCCTTATCTTGTACGGATGAAGGAAAAGGGGAGTTTACCGGCTTCATGGTCAGGGGCATGGGAATCCAGCGCTTCACCATACGCTGTAGTACTAGAGAGTGCCAAGGGTGGCCGTTATACTTATCTGGGTGTCGATCCCGTATCTGTTCTTTCAGGGAAGGATCATGTTGCAACGCTGACCAATCTACAATCTGGAAGAACCGAGGTGTTGGAAGGGTTGCCACTAGAAATATTAGAAAGTTGGATGGCGCCCTATTGTTCACCGAAGTTGGGTATTGATGGAGTACCGCCTTTTATAGGTGGGTGCATTGGATTTCTAGGATATGATATTGTTCGTTCTTTAGAGAGAATTCCATCCATTGCCCAAGACGATCCAGGATTTCCTGATTACTTGTGGATGAGGATGGAAGAAGTCTGGATATATGATCACGTTGATCAGGTTACCTATTGTGCAATACATTGCCCTTTAATTGCAGATGCACATGACATAAGAGAGTTATATACTGAAGCTGAAAAGCGCGCAATCGAAATGAAGAGACTATGGAACTCGTATACCGAGTCAGGCTCAAGTAAGAATGATACTCTTCAAAGTGAACGAAATCGCCGTATGCAGAAGCTTGCACAGGTTGATGAGCTAGAACTTGTGCCATCAATAAATGCTAATACTCGCGGTTCCTGGCCCGGAATGACAGCTGATTTCTCCCAGGAGGATTTTGAGGAGGCTGTGGTGCGGATTCAAGAATATATTCGTCAAGGGGATGTATTCCAGGTAAATTTATCACTTCGTCAGGAGAAGGAGCTGCAATCTTCACCTGAGCAAATCTATGAATGGCTTCGTTTATTGAATCCTTCTCCGTATATGGGGTTGCTTAGATCCCCTACGTTTTCACTCGTTAGTGGTTCACCTGAGCTATTGGTGAAGCTGGATGATGATCAGGTTAGTGCGAGACCCATCGCGGGAACCAGACGTAGAGGGACCACAGAGACAGAGGATGCGTTGATGGCGGAAGAGCTAAGCATGAACGAAAAAGAACGTGCCGAGCACATTATGTTAGTTGATCTTGAACGTAACGATATTGGTCGGATTGCAGCTTATGGTTCGGTACATGTACCAGAGCTGATGACAATAGAATATTACTCACACGTGATGCATCTCGTATCCCAAGTGGAGGGCAAATTAGCCGAAGGGAAACAGCTATATGATGTGATTGCAGCTCTTTTTCCGGGAGGTACGATCACAGGTGCTCCCAAGATTCGAACTATGGAAATTATTGAAGAACTAGAACCTGTTCGCCGCGGTCCTTACACTGGTTCAATGGGCTGGATTGAGTACAATGGTAATATGGAATTAAACATTATTATACGTACAATAGCGGTTATGAATGGTAAGGGATATATTCAAGCTGGAGCGGGTATTGTCGTGGATTCTGATCCATACCGGGAATATCGAGAATGTCACAACAAAGCTAAGGCAATGGTGAGAGCGGTACTATGTAGTGAAGAAGAAAGTAAAGAAGAAGCGAGGGAGATGTTTCTATGATATTAGTACTCGATAATTATGACTCTTTTACGTACAATCTGGTTCAGTATTTAGGCGAATTAGGAGAAGAGGTAAAAGTCTATCGCAACGATGAGATTGATATTGCAGGTATAACGGCTCTGGCACCAGATCATATTCTAATCTCACCAGGCCCGTGTACACCTAATGAAGCAGGCATTAGTCTGGATACGATTCAGCATTTCAAAGGGATTATCCCTATTTTTGGTGTCTGTTTGGGTCATCAGGCTATAGGACAAGCTTTTGGGGGGAATGTTATTCGTGCAGAACGTCTAATGCATGGCAAAACTTCTCCAATCCATCATCACGGTACCTCTGTATTTGAAGGGCTTCAGTCACCCGTAACAGCCACGAGATATCATTCGTTATTAGTGGAGCGTGAGAGCTTGCCTGATTGTCTTGAGATCACGGCAGAGACTGAGGAAGGTGAAATCATGGGGTTACGGCATAAAGAATATCCGATTGAAGGGGTACAATTTCATCCGGAATCCATTATTACCGATCATGGGCATAAGATGCTGAGTAACTTTCTGAAACAGTCTACTGGAAACAAGGCATGACATTTGTAGGGAAGAACCATGCAATCGTAGAGGCTAAGGATGCTGTAGTATCCGTGATGGATCATGGTTTTTTATATGGGATGGGCTTATTTGAGACCTTTCGAACATATCACGGTCACCCCTTTTTGCTAGATAGACATCTTACAAGACTCTCTGAAGGCTGTAGGGTGTTAGGTATCAAGTATACAGTGGATATACAGCGCACCTTGGCATGGATTCGGGAAGCCATGGAGGCTAATGGTCTAGAAGAAGCGTATATCCGTTATACCGTTAGTGCGGGGGAAGATGTGCTTGGGCTGCCTACTGGCGACTATGATCAGCCGAATCATTTCCTCACCGTTAAGGAACTTTCGGTCCCTGCCGATAATCTTTATCATAAGGGGAAGGGGCTACAACAGCTTTCTACACCCCGGAATACACCAGAATCTTTACAACGACTTAAATCATTACATTATATGAATAATATATTAGCTAAACGTGAGTTAGCTTCTTATCCAGAGGCTACAAAGGCTCAGGCCGAGGGTCTTATGTTAACAGATAAGGGATATGTTGCCGAGGGGATCGTTAGTAATGTAGTGATGATCCGAGGAGGGATGCTGTTCACACCAGCACTCTCTACAGGTATACTGCCAGGGATTACTAGAGCTATTGTGATGGAACTCGCGATAGAGGAAGGCATTCGCTGCGAGGAAGGATTGTACACATGGGAAGATTTACACCGTGCGGATGAAATATGGATGACCAGTTCCATTCAGGAATTGGTGCCCATTACATCACTTCTTGGACTGAATGGTTCCTGTCATACCGTGGGCAATGGCACAGCAGGTCCGATCACGAAGAAGCTGTTGCACCTATATCGACAGAAGGCAGGGATCTATGAATGAAGACGACCCTTTACGAACGGAAATTTTCTTGGGGAGAGGCAGAATTAAAGCTTGGGAAGTCCACTCTTATTATGGGGATATTGAATATTACCCCTGATTCCTTCTCTGATGGAGGGCGTTACATTGATTCTGAACGAGCCGTTCGACATGCATTGCAAATGATCGAGGATGGTGCGGATCTCATTGATATTGGCGGCGAATCTACTCGACCTGGGTTTCAGCAGATATCGACAGAAGAGGAGCTTCAGCGAGTCCTTCCTGTTATTGAGGCGATTCACCGCACCGCACCGCACATTCCCCTCTCTATAGATACCTATAAAGCAGAAGTAGCTCGCCAGTCTATTCAAGCTGGAGCTCATATCATTAACGATATATGGCGAGGTATAGGTGATTCACTCATGCTGTCGACTGCGGCTGAACTTTCCTGTCCGATCATTCTAATGCATAATCGACAGGAACAGAATTATACGGATCTTATTCCGGATATAGTCAATGACCTGAAGGAAAGTATTGCGTTAGCCATACGAGCGGGTATAGCACCGCATAATATTATTCTGGACCCCGGTTTAGGATTTGCTAAAGATTACAATGACAATATGCAGGTAATGATGAATCTTGATACATTAGTTGAAATTGGTTATCCGATGTTGCTAGCTACATCCCGCAAGAAATTTATTAGAACGGCATTGGATTTGCCGGTAGACGATGTAATCGAAGGGACAGCGGCAACAGTAGCTGTCGGGATTGCTCAAGGCTGTCAAATTGTACGGGTACATGATGTTAAGGCTATTAAACGCACGGTTCGTATGTGCGACGCGATGCTGTATGCTACACAAGATACGAATAAATAACAAATTTCGAATAGAAAAATGGCTCAAATTATATATTGTTAGATCACTGATGTCGTTGTCGAACCTAGAAAGAGGGTATGGATCATGGATAAGATGGTTATGAATCGCATGGAATATTACGGATATCATGGCGTTTTTGCAGAGGAACGGAAGCTCGGTCAACGCTACTACATCGATTTAGAGCTGGAGATGGACTTGCGAGAAGCTGGTGAAAACGATGATTTAAGCAAAACGGTTAATTACGCCGACGTTCATGTACTGGTGAAAGAAATTGTGGAAAATAAATCTTTCCAATTGATAGAAGCCTTAGGAGAATATATTGCATCCTCCGTACTAGACACTTATACTAGTATCAACGCATTAACGGTCAAAGTGACCAAACCGCATCCCCCATTCGACATCCACTTTCAAGGTGTCACGGTGGAGCTGTTCAGAACAAGAAAGTGAGAACCCATCATGAAGTTACATTCTACCTCTGAGTCATCAGAGGCTTATATTGCATTAGGGGCAAATTTGGGTGATCGCGAGAGAACCTTAATGGATGCCATCGATCGGCTCCATGCACATTCACAGATTACGGTTCTTCGCTGTTCCAGTTTATATGAGACAGAGCCAGTGGGCTATGCAGATCAGCCCCTTTTTCTTAACATGGCACTTGCCATGAGGACGACGCTAAGCCCACATGAGCTACTTTCAGTTATGCAGGCAATAGAGCAAGTTCTAGGTCGAGTAAGAAATATCCTTAACGGACCCAGAACACTAGACTTGGATCTCCTATGGATGGAAGGGCAGGTAGAGAGTACACCGGATCTTATTCTTCCGCATCCGCGAATGGAAGAGCGTGCCTTTGTCCTTGTTCCCTTAAATGATATTGTGCGCCAGGGGGAAACTTCTGGTTTGGATAGTGTGGTTACAACAGCAATTGAGAGACTGGATGGAAAGGAAGGAATAAGGCTTTGGACAACATGCAATTGGCAAATCGCATCCGAGCATTCCGAAAGCTAAAAGGATATACACAGCAGGAGTTAGCAACTAAGACAGGAATCTCTCTCTCTGTGCTCGGGACTATTGAACGTGGAAATCGTCAAATTGAAGATCAAATTTTAAATAAAATTGTAGAGGCTCTGGGTATTTCTATCCGTGACCTAAAGGTGTGACAGACACAACATGCTAAAGATTGGCGATATAGAAATGAAGAACCAAGTTGTGCTTGCTTCAATGGAAGGTTTACGTAATCCCGCTTTTCGGCTTATTGCCAAAGAGTTCGGTTCCGGCTTGGTATGTGCCTCCCAATAAAAGTTGTGCCAGTGGAAGATGACGGAAACAAGTAACAGTCATTGACATTTTGAAATGGTTACCATATACTTTTGCAGTATAAATTCGACTCATTGGTTAAACTCCGCAGCAGGGGAAGTTCTAGCTCCTCAAGATTTGCATATAGTGTTGTGCTGTAGTAAGGGTAATCTATTTCAAATTATTCACATGACAGGAGAATTGTTGAATGGGCGATAAAGAAGTCATTCTTACACTGGAAGGTCTCAAGAAGTTAGAGAGCGAGCTGGAGCACATCAAGTCTGTGAAACGGCGTGAGATTGCTGAGCGGATCAAAGTAGCTATCGGTTATGGCGATATCAGCGAAAATTCGGAATATGAAGATGCAAAGAATGAGCAAGCTTTTATAGAAGGACGCGTTATCACGCTTGAGAAATTATTACGTAACGCTCGTATCATTAACAATGATGATATTAATACGGATATAGTAGGTGTAGGTGTTACCGTAATTGTGGAAGACATGGAATTTAAAGATACGGTAGAGTATCTTATTGTAGGTACAGCTGAATCAGATCCACTGAACAACAAAATATCTAATGAAAGTCCTGTTGGCAAAGCCATTATTGGTAAGCAAAAAGGTGCAGTTGTTGATGTTGTTGTTCCTGCAGGCGTTATTCAATATAAAATTATTGATATCAAAAAGGCGTAACGTTTGAGGATTGTTTTAAAAGGCTTCCTATGGGAAGCTTTTTTTTTGAAATATAAGAAAGGTTAAGTTTCACTTGAATCAATTTCATAATCGCCGATGGATCTAAATCGATTTGCGTAATTATGAAATTGATTCTTGAACCTCTATTTCTTATATTTCCGCTGAAACGGGTGCCGTCTTTGAAAAAGGACGGCATTGCCGTTTCTACTTGATATAATAGGTAATACGGTTTATGCAAGCCAGTGCGATTTCAAAAAAACATATAAAAGTAAGTGATGATAATGAAGGAGATGAAGTACCATGTCGGAAGAAGAAGTGATCAATCCGGAGAATGAGCTTAGTGAATTGTTACAGATTCGCCGCGGCAAATTGGACGAGCTACGTGGAATGGGGATAGATCCTTTTGGATCAAAATATAACAGAACTCACAATGCGGGGGAATTGTTGGCCAAATATGATACGTTCACCCATGATGAGTTGGAAGAAAACCCAATTGAAGTCAGCATTGCTGGCCGTATTATGGCTAAGCGTGGTATGGGTAAAGCTATTTTTGCTCATATTCAAGACTTAAGTGGCAAAATTCAAATTTATGTTCGTCAGGACTCTGTGCCTGAAGTGAAGTTTAGTGCATTCCGTCTACTTGATCTAGGTGACATTATTGGTGTAACAGGTGTCGTGTTCAGAACCAAAACAGGGGAAACAACGATTAAAGTAAGTGATGTCGAAGTTCTCTCGAAATCCCTATATCCTTTACCTGATAAATATCACGGTCTGAAGGATATAGAACTACGCTATCGCCAACGTTATGTAGATCTGATCATTAACCCAGAAGTGCAGCAGACTTTTATTTATCGTTCACGGATTATTCAAACGATGCGTCGCTATTTAGATTCATTGGGATATTTAGAGGTTGAGACGCCTACCTTACACTCTATCGCTGGTGGTGCTGCAGCGAAACCATTCATTACACATCACAACGCTCTAGATATGGAGCTTTTTATGCGGATCGCTATTGAGCTTCACCTTAAACGACTTATTGTCGGGGGCCTAGAGAAAGTGTATGAAATTGGTCGTGTGTATCGTAATGAGGGAACGTCTACTCGTCATAATCCAGAGTTCACGATGATTGAATTGTATGAGGCTTATGCTGATTATGAAGACATTATGCGGTTGACAGAGAACATGGTAGCTCACATTGCACAGGAAGTACTGGGCAAAACAGTCATTGACTATCAAGGTCAAGAAGTGGATCTAACGCCGGCATGGCGCCGAGTGTCCATGGTTGATGCGATTAAAGAAGTAACAGGTGTGGACTTTAATGTCCATATGAAAGATGAAGAAGCGCGCAGCTTGGCAAAAGAACACAAGGTTCCAGTGGAGGGGCATAGCAAATTCGGGCATATTGTGAATGCTTTCTTTGAACAGTTTGTAGAAGAGACTCTAATTCAGCCGACTTTCATTACAGGACATCCTGTAGAGATCTCACCACTGGCTAAGCAAAAGGTACAAGACCCACGTTTCACAGATCGTTTCGAGCTGTTCATAGTAGGAAGAGAACATGCTAACGCATTTACCGAGCTGAATGATCCGATCGATCAACGTCAACGGTTTGAGTCCCAGTTGAAGGAACGTGAACTTGGAAATGATGAAGCGCATGAGATGGATGATGATTTCATACGTGCTCTAGAATATGGTATGCCGCCAACAGGGGGACTTGGTATTGGTGTTGACCGTTTAGTGATGTTGCTGACCAATTCAGCATCCATTAGAGATGTTCTGTTGTTCCCACATATGCGTACTATTAAAGACAATTAATTATAAACAGAGGGATTATGCTCTTTTATACGTAGGGAGCTTAAGCTTCTGTCACACCCGACTTCGTTCTCCAGATTATTGGAGGACGGGGTCGGTTGTTTAATGGGGTCAGATGGTCAGATGTAAGAGTCAGGGCTATATTTTTCTTGTGTTCCTACGAGAAATGGTGGTCATCTCTTTAAAGAGTTAAGGTCGTTTACATTCTATATTAAGAGTAGTTGTCTAACGTGAATATAATAGGTACAGTCGTGGCATATTAATTATATTAAAAAAAGCTTGCACATCAGTTTCATACGTGATATATTATTAGTCCGGCCAACAAATGTCGGTCAAAACGAATCAGAAAGCTTAACAATCACATGAAAATGAAATTGAAAAAAAGCTTGCATTACTGAGTTGAATATGATAAGATATAGAAGTTGTCGCCGAGAACAACTGATGACAACGAAAGAGTAATTGATCTTTGAAAACTGAACAACGAGTGAGTAAAGATTTCACGAAAGTGAGATCAA
>NZ_JBNPWS010000031.1:0-62768 GCF_050433705.1 Paenibacillus sp. DS2015
TCCACACGTACCCATCCCGAACACGACCGTTAAGCCCTCCAGCGCCGATGGTACTTGGACCGCAGGGTCCTGGGAGAGTAGGACGTCGCCAAGCAGAAACCACTGTTGATTTCATCGACAGTGGTTTTTTGTGTTTTAGATGAGTTTAAGATGGTGACATTAAATTATAGGCGAAGCTTTCATTGTTATTAGAATAATTTCGTATATACAGGTCCACACTAAAATTAACGCCACCTCTTGGCAAAATAAAAAAATATGATATAATATTAACAAAGTCAAAGAAAGTCAAAGTCAACAGTGTTGAAATATCAATGATTTGCTTCAATAACCTATAATCCACTTGCTACATATGTACTTAATCAGGTCAGTGCTGTAGTTGGCAGACCGGAATAGAATCATTTGTGGGTTTTTTTAACAAGATGTGGTGTATCTAGGTTAACGTATCAAACAGTGGAGGATGAATGATGCGAAATATCTCCGATATTATCGAACAATATCTGAAGAATATTCTGCATGAAAGTCCCGAAGGAACGATAGAAATTCAGCGCAACGATCTGGCCGATAAATTTTCCTGTGTACCATCGCAGATCAATTATGTCATCAGTACTCGCTTTACGTTGGAGAAGGGCTATCTCGTGGAGAGTAAAAGAGGTGGTGGAGGTTATATTCGTATACAAAGAATTGATCTCCCTGAGCACTCGGGACTGCACACCCATCTCCGTCAGACCATTGGTGAAGGCATCGATCAAACGGTGGCGGAAGGATTAATCTATCAACTTGAGGGATCCTGCTTTTTAAGCAAACGTGAAGCTAACTTGATGCGAGCAGCGATTTCCAGAGAATGTCTTATGATAAAACTTCCTTATCGGGACGAGATCCGTGCCAGAATAATGAAAGCGATGCTGATCTCTTTATTAGGTAAATAACCTGCTAAGACAAGGAGGTACATCGAAATGCTTTGCCAAGAATGCGGAAGTAAACCAGCTACTCTTCACTTCACTAAGATTGTAAATGGAGAGAAGACGGAATTTCATATTTGTGAGAGCTGTGCTCGTGAGAAAGGTGAGAATATCCCGGGAGCGGCAGGTGGATTTTCAATTCACAGTTTGTTGTCAGGACTCATTGATTTTGATACAGCAAGTAAGATTCAATCAGGTATCTCGCAAGCAGCCCAGACACTTCGGTGCGAAGAATGTGGGATGACGTATACGCAATTTAGTAAGACGGGGCGTTTTGGTTGTAGCTCATGTTATAAACATTTTGATAGCCGTCTAGATCCTTTATTCAAAAGAGTTCATGGGAGTACGGACCATGTGGGTAAAATACCAAAGCGAGGCGGCAGCAAAATCCAGGTGAGACGTAAGTTGGATGAGCTAAAGCATGAGCTTCAGCACCGTATTGTACAGGAGGAATTTGAGGAAGCAGCAAGCCTTCGGGATCAAATTAGAGAGCTTGAGAAAGAAATATCTGGACAATGAAGAAGGAGGAATGATGCGTGACGCCAAATCTCCGGTTTACAGAAAAAGCACTTAGTGACTGGATGCTCGGTAACGCAAATGATTCCGAGATTGCCATAAGCAGCCGTGTTCGTGTTGCTCGTAATATACAGCATATTCCCTTTCCGCTACTTGCCACAAGTGAGCAGTCCATGGAAGTATTGGAGCTTCTAACGGATATGAAGACCTATGAAGATCTTCAATCCTTTGGAACTTTTCATATGATACCCTTAAAGGAAATTGCTCCGCTAGATAGAAAAGTACTCGTAGAGAAGCATCTTATTAGTCCTAGTCTTGCTAACGAGTCGCAGAACGGGGCCGTTATTCTTAGTGAAGATGAATCCGTAAGTATTATGATTAACGAAGAAGACCATTTGCGCATTCAGTGTTTATATCCCGGATTCCAAGTACGTGAAGCTTGGGAGAAAGCAACCGCCATAGATGATTTGTTTGAAGCACATATCGACTATGCCTTTGATGGTAAAAGGGGATATCTTACAAGTTGCCCGACAAATGTTGGAACAGGACTAAGAGCATCTGTTATGATGCATTTACCTGCACTTGTGATGACTCAACAAATTAACAGAATTCTCTCCGCTGTATCTCAAGTAGGATTAACCGTAAGAGGCATTTATGGTGAGGGCAGTGAAGCTGCGGGTAATATTTTTCAAATATCGAATCAGATTACGCTAGGTCAGACAGAGATCGAAATCATCGATAATTTACACAATGTAGTCTTACAAATTATCGAACAAGAGAAGAATGCTAGACAAAGGTTGCTGAATGAGTCTAGGTTACGAATTGAGGATCGTATTAAACGATCATATGGTATTTTGCTATATGCACAAATGCTGGATTCTAAAGAGGCTGCACAGCGATTATCAGATGTGAGACTTGGTGTTGATTTAGCAATTATTGAAGGCCCATCCATTCCCATGATGAATGAACTGAATGTGATGACGCAACAAGGGTTTCTACAGAAAACATTTGGGGAACAAATGAACTTAGAGGAACGAGATATGTATCGAGCGAGATTAATTCGTGAAAAGTTAGGTGCAACACCTGCTTAATACGATATCGTTATTTAGAATTACAAAGGTATCAAAACTCATGGAGGTGTAGGAGATTATGATGTTTGGAAGATTTACGGAACGTGCGCAAAAGGTGCTGGCTTTGGCTCAGGAAGAGGCTGTTCGTTTAGGACATAATAATATAGGAACAGAACATATTTTGCTTGGTCTTATTCGTGAAGGAGATGGCATTGCAGCCAAGGCTTTAATTGGACTTGGTCTCGGTCTTGAGAAAATTCAAGATGAAGTGGAGACACTGATCGGCAGGGGACAAGAACAACCAACGAATATCGCTTATACCCCCCGCGCTAAGAAGGTCATTGAACTTTCTATGGATGAAGCTCGCAAACTGGGTCATACCTATGTAGGAACAGAACATATCTTGCTAGGGCTGATTCGTGAAGGCGAAGGTGTAGCGGCACGAGTATTGAATAATTTGGGGATTAGCTTGAACAAAGCACGTCAACAAGTACTTCAACTTTTGGGCAGCAGCGAAGCTGTATCCAACCATAATGGTGCACAAGCTAATGTAAGCACACCAACACTTGACAGTTTAGCACGTGATTTAACGGCGTATGCTAAAGAGGGTAATTTAGACCCAGTCATTGGTCGGAGCAAGGAAATTGAAAGAGTTATTCAGGTATTAAGTCGTCGGACAAAGAACAATCCAGTTCTAATTGGGGAACCAGGGGTTGGTAAAACAGCCATTGCCGAAGGACTCGCGCAAAAAATTATTAACAATGAAATTCCAGAAACCTTGCGGGACAAACGTGTGATGACCCTTGATATGGGATCGGTTGTAGCCGGTACAAAGTATCGTGGTGAGTTTGAAGATCGTCTCAAAAAGATTATGGATGAGATTCGCCAAGCAGGTAATATTATTCTTTTCATTGACGAATTGCATACATTGATTGGTGCCGGCGGTGCCGAAGGTGCTATTGATGCTTCTAACATACTGAAACCTTCACTTGCTCGTGGGGAGCTGCAATGTATTGGTGCCACTACCCTTGACGAGTATCGTAAATATATTGAAAAAGATGCTGCATTAGAGCGTCGTTTCCAACCGATCACAGTAGACCCACCATCTCCAGAAGAAGCTATTCAAATTCTGTATGGTTTGCGTGATCGTTATGAAGCGCATCACCGGGTGAAGATTACGGATGAAGCAATTGTAGAAGCTGTTAAGTTGTCAGATCGTTATATTCCAGATCGCTTCCTACCAGATAAAGCAATTGATTTGATTGATGAGGCAGGATCGAAGGTACGACTACATTCGTATACTATCCCACCAAATCTAAAAGAATTGGAAAATCGCCTGGAAGATATTCGTAAGGAAAAGGATGCCTCTGTACAAAGTCAGGAATTTGAAAAGGCAGCCGCTTTACGTGATACAGAACAAAAAATTCGTGAAGAGCTAGATGTGACCAAGAACCAATGGAAAGAGAAACAAGGAAGCACTGACTCTGAAGTAACGCCGGAGGATATTGCTCAAGTGGTTGCTAGCTGGACAGGAATACCTGTAAGTAAGTTGAAGGAAGAAGAGACAGCACGTCTCCTAAATATGGAGTCTATTCTGCATGAACGTCTTGTAGGTCAAGATGAAGCTGTAAAAGCAGTAAGTCGTGCAATTCGTCGCGCTCGTGCTGGACTTAAAGATCCTAAGCGTCCTATTGGTTCATTTATTTTCTTAGGTCCTACAGGTGTAGGTAAAACAGAATTAGCGCGTGCTTTGGCGGAAGCTATGTTCGGTGATGAGAATTCAGTTATTCGGATTGATATGTCTGAGTATATGGAGAAACATTCAACATCTCGTCTCGTTGGAGCACCTCCAGGATATGTTGGTTATGAAGAGGGCGGTCAACTAACGGAGAAAGTACGTCGTAAACCGTATTCTGTTGTACTATTGGATGAGATTGAGAAAGCTCACCCTGAAGTGTTCAATATATTGCTTCAAGTACTAGAAGATGGTCGTCTAACGGATTCCAAAGGTCGTGTGGTGGACTTCCGTAATACACTAATCGTTATGACATCTAACGTGGGTGCGGAAGCTATTAAGAAAAATTCCACCTTAGGTTTCACCGCTGTACAAGACGCTGGTGCTGATTATGGAAATATGAAGGGTAAGGTTATGGGAGAGCTTAAGAAGAGCTTCCGTCCAGAATTCTTGAACAGACTCGATGAGATTATCGTGTTCCATTCTTTAGAGAAAGAACATATTGCAGAGATAGTTACCCTGATGTCGGAAGTGTTACGTAAACGTCTACTTGAACATGAGGTTGACTTCGTTCTTACCGACAAGGCCAAGGCTTTCTTGGCCAAAGAAGGTTATGATCAGGCATTTGGTGCAAGACCCCTTCGTCGAGCCATTCAAAAACATATTGAGGATCGCTTATCCGAGGAGTTACTGACAGGAAATATCAGTAAAGGTGACTCCCTTATTATTGATGAGGGTGAGAATGGTTTAACTGTTGAGAAACAAGAGCCTAAAACAGAGCCAGTGGATACACCTGTATCTGAATAAATAATCAATAATGAAGGGCAATACCTACCATGTGGGTGTTGTCCTTTCTTATTGCCTGTTCCATGTTGATGAAATATAAGATCATGATAAGTGGATAGAAGTTCACACTTTGTAGCTATATTTTCAGCTACTGTAAACTTTTTGATAATACTTTACGATAAATATTTATAAATGGTAAAATTTAATTAACATACATTTCGACATCAACTAAGAAGGTTCTAACATAATTTAAGTGATTTTAAGAAGGAGACATCCATGGCTAAAGGTAAAACAAAGTTTTTTTGTAGTGAATGTGGATATGAAACACCCAAATGGTATGGTAAATGTCCGGGGTGTCAGTCTTGGAATTCCATGGTGGAAGAGTCGACTGTTGTCGTTAAAACGCAAGGCATGAACTCTTCTATTTTTCAGAGTAAAGAAAAGCCGCTTTCCATCATAAATATAGAGAGTAGTGAAGAAAGCAGAATCGATACGGGAATTGGTGAACTGAATAGGGTATTAGGTGGCGGTATTGTTCCAGGTTCACTAGTCCTTGTTGGTGGGGATCCCGGAATCGGGAAATCAACTTTATTACTTCAGGCTTCGCATTCTTTATCGATGTCTGGCTTACGAGTGCTATATATATCAGGAGAAGAATCTGTACGGCAAACGAAGTTACGTGCTGATCGATTAGGTGCTCTCTCTCCTGAACTGTATGTATTATGTGAAACCAATATGGAAGCTATAGAGGAAGCCATTGAGAGTGTTCAACCTCAATTTTTAGTGATTGATTCCATTCAGACCGTTTATTTACCTGAAGTAACTAGTGCACCAGGAAGCATATCTCAAGTAAGAGAATGTACAGCACGTTTTATGAGGGTCTCCAAAGGAATGGGGATTGCTACGGTATTAGTAGGCCATGTAACCAAGGAAGGCGCTATTGCAGGGCCTAGGATGCTTGAACACATGGTAGACTGCGTTCTTTATTTTGAAGGGGAACGGCATCATACGTATAGATTGCTGAGAGCAGTAAAGAATCGATTTGGATCGACGAATGAAATTGGGATTTTTGAAATGGGCGAGGTGGGATTAACTGAAGTAGAGAACCCATCAGAGCTATTTCTCTCTGAACGACCCTTAGGTGTAGCTGGTTCAACGGTTGTAGCCAGTGTTGAAGGAACAAGGCCTGTACTCGTAGAGTTGCAGGCACTGATAACGCCTACTCACTTTCCATCCCCAAGACGTATGTGTACGGGAATAGACCATCATCGAGTGGGGCTTATAATTGCTGTTTTGGAGAAAAGAATGGGCATGTTTCTTCAGAATCAAGATGCTTATCTGAACGTTGCGGGCGGTGTGAAGCTTGATGAACCTGCAGTAGATTTAGCAATTGCTGTGAGCATTGCCTCTAGTTTTCGAGATTTACCCACTAAACCCTTTGATGTATTTTTTGGAGAGGTTGGATTAACAGGGGAAGTTAGAGGGGTATCTCGTGCTGAGCAGCGTGTCAAGGAAGCAGAGAAGTTAGGGTTCAAGAGAGTTATTTTACCAGAGAAAAGTCTGAAAGGATGGAAACATCCCAAAGGTATAGAACTTGTCGGTGTCACGACCGTGGCAAAGGCATTATCGGTTGCGTTAGATTAGGGGGATTAACAAGATGAAAGAAGCAAATACATTAGATACAATGAATGATTTACTGAGGTTAGTGGCACCGGGGACAGCTTTTAGGGACGGTCTAGAGAATGTACTGCGGGCAAATACAGGTGCACTTATTGTTGTGGGCTACAGTCCGGAAGTGATGGAGGTTGTGGATGGTGGGTTCTCAATCAACTGTGATTTCTCACCCAATTACTTATATGAGTTAGCGAAGATGGATGGAGCCATAATATTGAGTGAGGACTTGAAGCGTATCCTCTACGCGAATACTCAGCTAATTCCTGAATCCTCTATTGCATCTTCAGAGACAGGTATCAGACATAGAACAGCGGAGCGGGTGGCCAAACAAACGGGGAAATTGGTGGTCTCTATCTCGCAGCGGCGTAATATTATTACGCTCTATCAAGGTTCGATTCGTTATTCACTCAAAGAGATCGGTGTTCTTCTTACCAAAGCCAATCAAGCGATCCAGACGTTAGAGAAATACAGAGCCGTATTAAACCAATCGCTTACGAATTTATCCGCTTCAGAGTTCGAAGAATTAGTTACTATACCAGAGGTTGTTAACGTAATTCAACGCGTTGAGATGGTGTTGCGAGTTAAGACGGAGATCAAAAGATATATCACGGAGCTAGGGAACGAAGGACGCCTTATTAGCATGCAGTTAGATGAATTAGTTAGTAACATGGAAGTCGAAGCGTGGTTATTATATAAAGATTATGCCAAAGTGGATGATGAGGATAAAATTCGCGAAATTATTGCAGGGTTGAAGCGGGCCTCTAACGATGAACTGTTTGATATTAACTACATTGTCCGTTTACTTGGTTATCCAGTATCTGCTGTAGGGTCTGAAGAATCAATTGTCCCTCGAGGGTATAGAGTATTAAATAAGATACCGAGATTACCCAACATAATCATTCATAATCTTCTGGAACGCTTCGAACAACTGCCTCAGATCATGATGGCAACTGTGGATGAATTGGACGAAGTTGATGGAATTGGTGAGGTTAGAGCAAGAAATATCAAGGAAGGGTTGATACGCTTACAAGAGCAGGTATTCATTGACAGGCAAGTATAAATAACCTACAATCAATGGATGATATGGGGCAATATGATATTTGAGGTGAAGAGATGATAACAAAGTCAATTCCGAATATGTTTACTTTAGGTAATCTATTTCTCGGAATGATTGCAATGATGATGGCTTTGCAAGGGAAATTCAGCATGGCTGCGATCATGGTCATTATTGCAATGTTGCTGGACGGCCTAGATGGCCGCGTAGCCCGTGCACTGCATGTACAAAGTGAATTCGGGAAGGAATTAGATTCACTCTCTGACGTTATCTCTTTTGGTGTAGCACCTGCACTTATTATGTATATGGTTACATTACAAGGGATGCCGGATTCATTAGCTTGGACGGTTACGGCTATTTTCCCGATGTGTGGAGCGCTCCGTTTAGCTCGGTTTAATGTTCGACGTGGAATTCCTGGATTTTTTGTGGGGCTACCTATTCCGATTGCTGGTGGTGTACTTGCTACACTATCCTTATTCTACAAAGAGATTTCTGGCACTTATATGATTATTGCCATGTTATTACTTTCTTATTTGATGATAAGTCGAGTGAGGTACCCTAATTTCAAAAAGATAGGATTACCTAAAAAGGCAGTTATGATTGCACCCATTGTAATCGTAGGCGCTGTGGCGATTGCCGTTATTTTTCCGGAACAGATTTCTAAACTAATTTTTATTCCTCTTGTTGTATATGCCGGATATGGTGTGAAACAAAGTATCCAAAGAGACATTAGACGTCGTCGCAATAAAGCATCTGAGGAAGAGCGAGCACATTCCGATCATAATTAAATGACTTTCATTCAAATAAAAAGCATTTATTTCCTGCAACGAGCAGTGAGATAGATGCTTTTTGTGTATAGATTTATAGAAATACTAGAGATTATGAACTTCCAGCCCTATTCCATTGGTAAACGAATGCCGTCCTTTTGGGACGACAAAGTCGTTTATCCTTGTCACAACATTAAGACATGTTAAACAGACCAAGTGTCGAACATTTCTTCGATTCCTCATGAATAACATTGTCCATATTGATCTCTAGTAAATTACAGAGAGCGGACATATAGAATAAATTACGTCCTAATTCTGTACTAACAATTTCTTTACAGTTCTCGCACAATTGTCCTTGAACATGACTCCCTATAACATCTCTAGCTGTTTCTAGATTAATCCCAGGCTCATAAACTTGTTTCGTAGCATGCAATTCAATACAGCCACAGTCGGTTATCGCTTTGGTGACGGCACGGTTCACAGAGGCGCTACTCTGTCCATTCTTGGATAGTACATCCAATAGACTACGGTGACGAAGTAACAGTTCGGATACTTGATCCTGAAATTCTTGTAAACTTGGAGCGCTCATTTTTCCAACCACCTCTAGTATTATGAATTGAATTCATTATATGCCAGTCTTTTAGTTATTTTCAACAAGAAATGAAACATCTTTTCTCCATAGTTCGCAAATCCCACGAAGTATCACATAAAAAAAGTGGGGGATCAGGGTTACATTGTATGAAAACGGACCATACTGGAGATATAGGAATTGATTTACAATTATGTTTTTTAAGAAGGAGGTGAGGGAACTTATGTTAAGAAAAGCTATTTTAGCATTCATAGGACTATGTGGTGCTTGGTTCGGTTACACGTTATATCATACGGCGGGAAGTTCGTTCCCAAAGGTAATAGAAATGTTTGGGGAACAATCATCCATCGTGGGTAGTTTAGTCTTTGCTATGTTGGGTGCAATTTTATTTATGCTGATAGGCTCCCTTTGTGCAGAGCGGACTGTATACACATTACATCATTTCATTGGGTCCTTTTCAAAAATGCCAATGAATGAGCTAACGGCTGGAGCAGCCGGCTTAATAGGGGGACTAGTGCTCGCACTATTACTGTATCCAAGTCTGGTATGGTTAGGTAAAGTAGGGCAAATGATTGAGGTAGGCATCACATTAATATGCGGTTACATGGGATTCCGTGTAGGGATGGATAAAAAGGAAGAATTAGCAACATTATGGACATCTGGAAGATGGATCCGGGCCGAGCTATCCGATGAAAGGAAGCTTGAGGAACACAAAATTCTGGATACGAGCGTTATTATTGATGGAAGAATTGCGGATATTTGTAAAACGGGATTTATTGAAGGTACCATTGTTATTCCTGAATTTGTGCTTGAAGAGTTGCAGCATATCGCGGATTCTTCCGATTTATTGAAGCGAAATCGTGGGCGAAGGGGTCTTGATATTTTAAACAAAATTCAAAAAGAATTAGATATTCGAGTCATGATCTATGAGGGTGATTTTGAGGAAATATCTGAAGTTGATAGTAAGCTAGTGAAGTTGGCTAAAGTACTACAAGGGAAAGTGGTTACCAATGACTTCAATCTTAATAAAGTATGTGAACTTCAAGGTGTATCTGTATTAAATATTAATGATCTAGCCAATGCGGTCAAGCCTGTCGTATTACCGGGTGAAGAAATTATGGTGCAAGTGATTAAGGATGGTAAAGAACATGGACAAGGTGTAGCCTATTTAGATGACGGTACAATGATTGTTGTGGAAGGTGGACGAGAGTATATTGGTACGATTATGGAAGTGCTTGTAACGAGCGTTCTCCAGACTTCGGCGGGTAGGATGATATTCGCGAAACCGAAACTGTTGGAAAAAGCCCAGTAAAAACGGTATGATGGGAGTAATAACATTTCCCTATAGTGTGTGTTCGAAATAGCTGACTTTTTGAACAACCTTGTATACTTGGGAGTAGAAGACAGGGGTATAGTGATGGAGAACAGTCTAGGAGTCGTCATTGTGTCAGCGGGCAAAGGTTCTCGTATGCGAACTCTTGAGAATAAGCAGTATTTACTGCTGCAGGAGAAGCCCGTAATCATCCATACATTGGAAGTGTTTAATGACATGGCTCTAGTACAGGAAATCGTCCTGGTGACAGGTGAAGAGGACATAGAGCGTTGCCAGCGATGGGTGAGAGACTACAAGTTAAGTAAAGTAGTACAGGTGATTCCTGGTGGCAATGAGAGACAACATTCGGTATATAAGGGTTTGAAGAAGATCGGAACGGAATGGGTCATGGTACATGATGGTGTCCGACCGTTTATAGACCCTCTTCATATTCAGGCTTGTTATGATATGGCAGTTCGTAAAGGAGCGGCGGTACTGGCGGTTCCTGTGAAAGATACGATTAAGCAGGTGGATGGCACAGGTACGATTGTAGCAACGCCAGATCGTCAAAGTCTGTGGGCTATTCAGACCCCACAGGCTTTTCGTATGTCCGATCTGATTCATGCCCATGAAGATGCACAAGCATCTGGATTTGTGGGAACAGATGACTCGATGCTAGTGGAGCGAATGGGGATTTCTGTTGCTATTGTAGAAGGAAGCTACACCAATATCAAATTGACAACGCCAGAGGACTTGGAGTATGCGGAATTTATAGAGGAACGTAAAGGAGAGGGTAAATCGTGATAAGAGTAGGACAAGGATTTGATGTGCATCAACTGGTAGCGGGAAGGCCATGTATTATAGGTGGGGTTACAATTCCTTATGAAAAGGGATTGCTGGGTCACTCGGATGCTGATGTTCTATTGCATGCTGTTACAGATGCTATTCTAGGTGCATTGGGACTTGGAGACATAGGCAAGCATTTTCCGGATACAGATCCTGAATATAAGGATGCGGATAGCCTTAAGTTACTAGAGCATGTGTGGAGTCTCGCTAAGGAAAAAGGCTATCGCCTTGGTAATATAGATTCCACGATTATAGCTCAAAAACCCAAAATGGCCTCTTACATTCCACAAATGGTTGAGGTTCTTGCAAAAGTGTTAGAAGCTGAGAGCTCTCAAGTTAATGTAAAAGCCACGACTACGGAACAACTTGGATTCGCCGGACGTGGAGAGGGAATTGCCGCGCAATCTATTGTATGCCTTGTCCAAGGTATGCTATCATCTTGAAGTATCGGAAATGACGAATCGGAGGGATTCATATGACCAGTAGTGTGCGTGTGCGCTATGCGCCAAGCCCAACAGGACATTTACATATTGGAAATGCCAGAACAGCTCTTTTTAACTATCTGTATGCCCGTAATCTAGGTGGAAAATTAATTATACGAATTGAAGATACAGATGTGAAACGGAATGTTGCTGGAGGGGAAGAAAGCCAGCTGAAATATTTGAAGTGGCTTGGTATGGAATGGGATGAGAGCGTAGACGTTGGGGGAGCTTTTGGTCCTTATCGTCAGACAGAACGCCTCGATATTTATCGTACGTTCTGGCAGGATTTGCTTGATCGTGGTCTTGCTTACCGTTGTTACTGTACAGAAGAGGAGCTTGAACAGGAGCGAGAAGAACAGACCGCTCTTGGGGAAACACCGCGCTACTCCGGTAAACACCGTAACTTAACGCCAGAGCAATGTAGTGCGTTTGAGGCCGAAGGACGTGTTGCGAGTATTCGCTTCCGTGTGCCGGATGATGCAACGTATACTTTTGATGATATGGTAAAGGGTACTATTTCTTTCAATACTCATGATACCGGTGATTTTGTTATTGTGAAGAAAGACGGTATTCCAACTTATAACTTTGCGGTAGTTATTGATGATCATGAGATGGAAATTACCCATGTACTACGTGGAGAAGATCATATTTCTAACACACCGAGACAGTTAATGATTTATGAAGCGTTGGGCTGGACAGCGCCACGTTTTGGACATATGACATTAATTGTGAATGAGAATCACAAGAAGCTAAGTAAGCGTGATGAATCTATTATTCAGTTTATTGAACAGTATGATCAATTGGGATACTTACCTGAAGCCTTATTCAATTTCATCGCTTTGATGGGTTGGTCCCCTGAAGGCGAGGAAGAGATTTTCAGTAAGGAAGAGCTAATTTCCATTTTTAATGCTGATCGTTTATCTAAGAGTCCAGCTGTATTTGACCAGAATAAGCTTGCCCATCTGAACAATTATTATATTAAGCATGCAGATCCAGATCGAATTGCCGAATTAGCTATTCCTCATTTACAGCGTGCAGGAAAGCTACCCGAGGAATTGAATGAAGAGCAGAAGACTTGGGCTAAATCATTGATTGCACTTTATCAAGAACAGTTAACTTCTGCATCTCATATTGTTGAGTTATCAGAGTTATTCTTCCGTACACACTTAGAATTGGACGACGAAGCGAAAGGTATTCTTGCAGAAGAGCAAGTACCCACCGTATTGTCAGCATTCCTGGCCAAAATAGAAGGTACGAATGAATTTACAGCAGCTAACATGGCTATTTTGATCAAGGAAGTACAGAAAGAAACAGGGTTCAAGGGTAAGCAGTTATTTATGCCCATTCGTGTTGCTCTGACAGGTCAAATGCACGGTCGTGATTTAAACCAGACGATATATCTATTGGGTAAGGATCTGGTTCAGAATAGACTGAAAGCACAGATTACAGGTGCATAGCATAATATATTCGAAATGACGAGTCTAGTTTAATCCTTGTCAGGACTCAGTCTTTTCGATATAATACTATCCAAATAACTGTATGATGAATGATACAATGATAATTGTGGATATATAGAGAATATATACAATATAAATGAATATGTAACAGCTGGGATCAGGAGAAGTATGTTTACCTTGACATTTTCCAGAGAGGATAACCAAAGAAGCTGAGGGCAGGCTTCTTAATGGCTGAAAGTTATCTATATGTCAGTTGCAGAAATGCGCCTGTGAGCTATATGTCTGAGCGGAGTAAGTAGACTCTGTTAGGCCGTGTCGGGTCGTCTCCCGTTATCGAACGCTGAAGAGGGGCTGAGCAATGTTGTCTGAGTTATTTAAGAGACAATATGATCAGCCCAAGCAGAGTGGAACCGCGTCCAACGTCTCTGCAGCATATGCTGCAGGGGCGTTTTTTGTTTAGATTTAACTGGCAAATTAAGTGGACGCCGCATGGAGAACTGAAAGTGACGAAGAGGGGAAAAGATATGTTTAAGCACATCAAATCAGATATCCAAGCGGTATATGAGAATGATCCTGCGGCCAGGGGACTATTTGAAGTTATCTTTACCTATTCAGGGCTCCATGCTATCTGGGCCCATCGTGTTGCTCATTCGCTCTATAAGCATCGATGGTTTGCGATGGCGCGTTGTATCTCACAAGGCAGTCGCTTTATGACGGGAATAGAGATCCATCCTGGTGCTACAATCGGCAAACGATTTTTTATAGACCATGGCATGGGGGTAGTTATTGGTGAGACATGTGAAATTGGAGATGACGTAGTTATCTATCAAGGTGTAACCCTTGGGGGAACAGGTAAGGAAAAGGGTAAACGCCACCCTACAATTGGAAATAATGTTGTTATTGCATCTGGAGCTAAGGTACTCGGTTCTTTTAAGATAGGTGACCAGTGTAACATTGGAGCTAATTCGGTTGTATTAAAAGAGGTTCCATCCAATAGTACTGTGGTGGGTATACCAGGCACAATCGTTAAGAGGGACGGCAGACGAGTGGATCGTCTTAGTCACCAGCTACCCGACCCTGTTGTGGATTCTATGCGCTTGCTTCAGTTGGAAGTTGAGGAGCTTCGAATGGAGCTAGAGAGTGTAAGGCGTGAGAAACAGCGATTAGATTCGAAAGAAGTGCCTACTGGATGTGAATAATCTTAAAGAACGAGAGGACTTGAACACATGGTGCTTAAAATTTATAACACAATGACTCGGAAGAAAGAGAAATTTGTACCGTTAGAACTTGGAAAAGTGAAAATGTACGTATGCGGACCTACCGTTTATGATTACATTCATATTGGCAATGCACGTCCGATGATTGTGTTCGATGTCGTTCGAATGTATTTAGAACAGTTGGGTAATGAAGTGAATTTTGTTGTTAATTTCACCGATGTTGATGATAAGTTGATTCGTAAATCGGAGCAAATGAACAGAACCGTACCGGAAGTTGCGGATACTTTTATCGGAGCCTATTATGAGGATCTTGAAGGTTTGGGGCTTACGCGCGCCACATTAAATCCACGAGTAACAGAGAATATGGATTCTATTCTTGAATTTATACAAGAACTTGAAGATAAAGGCTATGCATATGAGAATGGTGGAGACGTGTTCTACCGAACTCATAAGTTCTCCGAGTATGGTAAGCTATCTCACCAGAAGTTAGAAGAGCTTCAGTTCGGAATACGGATTGGAGTGGATGAACGTAAAGAGCATCCAGAAGATTTCGTTCTTTGGAAAGCAGCAAAGCCAGGTGAAATTTATTGGTCTAGTCCATGGGGGAACGGCCGTCCAGGTTGGCATATTGAGTGCTCTGCTATGGCACGTCGCTATCTGGGTGATAGCATCGATATTCATGGGGGGGGCCAAGATCTTCAGTTCCCGCATCATGAATGTGAAGTGGCACAGACGGAAGCATTGACAGGAAAGACGTTTGCTAATTATTGGATGCACAATGGCTATATTAAAATCGATAACGAGAAGATGTCTAAGTCACTTGGTAACGGTATTCTGGTTAAGGATTTGCGCAAACAGTATAAGTGGGAGTCCATACGCTATTTCATGCTATCTACTCATTATCGTAACCCCCTTAATTTCAATGATGAGACAATAGACCAAGCGGAGAAGAGCACCGAACGTATTAGCAACGCAGTAACTAATATTAAACATCGCTTGACCTCTATAGTTGATAACGCTGATGAACCTATAAGTGAAGCTCTTCAGGGTAGACTTTCCACGATTCTACAAACGTATCATGATAAAATGCAGGATGACTTCAATACTCCTGATGCTATTACAGCTATATTTGAATGGGTAAATGAAGTTAACTTATTGTTGCAACAGCCGATCGCTAAATCTGTCGAATTACGAGCTTTATTGGAAGTTTTTGACGAGATGAACCAGGTGCTACGTATTTACGCGTCTGTTGAGGATGAATTACTTGATGAAGAAATTGAGCAGCTTATTGTCGAAAGAGTAGAAGCACGCCAGAGCAAGAACTGGAACCGCGCAGATGAAATTCGCGATCAGCTTGCGTCTAAGGGGATTCTTCTAGAAGATACCGCTCAAGGCATGCGTTGGCGGCGTAAATGAGCAGCCCGGACGAAGTGAAAGGGCAGTCTCAAAAGGGAGCGGGAGAGTGGTTTCCTTATCCTCCTTCCAAACCAGCAAAGTTGATTGCTCCTATTGTGCTCGCCTATGTTGGAGACGCGTTGTATGAAGTAGCAGTAAGACAATACTTGGTATCTAAGACCAATTTGCGACCTAACCATCTTCACCGCTCAGCTACGCAGTTGGTATCTGCTAAAGCTCAAAGTAAGATCGTCAAACATCTAGATGCTGTATTATCGGACGATGAGCGGGATGTGGTTCGTCAGGGCCGTAATGCTAAATCGGGAAGTGTTCCTAAGAATGCAGATGTATTAGAGTATCGACATGCAACAGCATTCGAATGTTTAATTGGATATTTGTACTATACGAATCAAACCGAAAGATTAAATGAATTAGTTGAGATCGGAATTCAATATATGGAACAACAAAGTTAAATGACGGATTCAGATATACTCAGGAGGATTGACATGGAAGAAGAAATGATTGCGGGTAAACATTCAGTTACAGAGGCGCTTCGTTCAGGACGAAGTATTAATAAAATATGGATATATGAGAATGCACAGAAACATTTAACACTTCCCATCGTTGCAGAGGCTAAGAAACGGGGAGTTGTCATCCAGCACGTGGACAAACGCAAGTTGGATCAACTTGTGCCCGATGTGCAGCATCAAGGAGTGGTTGCTCAAGTAGCGCCTTACACTTACGCTGAGGTGGAGGAGATAATAGCTATAGCCGAGCAAAAGGGAGAGCACCCTTTTCTAATTCTATTGGATGAAATAGAAGATCCACATAATCTAGGCTCAATTCTTCGTACGGCAGACTGCACAGGGGCTCATGGTGTTATCATTCCAAAGCGTCGTTCTGCGCAAGTTACAGCAACGGTTTCCAAAACGTCTGCCGGAGCCGTTGAATATGTACCCGTGGCTCAAGTGACTAATCTAGGTCAAACGATTGATCAGTTAAAAGAATTGGGTGTGTGGGTAGTAGGTACAGATGTAGATGCTGTTCAGGAGATCTACGATACACAAGTATTTAATGGTCCTGTTGCCTTGGTTATAGGTAACGAAGGGAAAGGGATGGGCCGATTAATTCGTGAAAAGTGCGATGTGTTGATCAAGTTGCCTATGGAAGGTAAGATTAATTCGCTAAATGCCTCCGTTGCAGCAGGTGTAGTGATGTACGAAGTGCTGCGCCGTCGACGCCTCGAAGGGTAGATATGTATGGCTGATTTGCGGGATGTGCTTCTTGTAGACGCTTATAACATGATCGGGGGCTGGCCCGAGCTTGCGGAATTAGCGCTGAATAATATGCAAGGAGCAAGGGACAGATTGCTTGAACGATTGTCAGACTATCAGGCTTTTACTGGAATGCGTGTGATCGTTGTCTTTGATGCTTATCGAGTTCCTGGACTCGGTAAATCATTCTCTCAGAGCAAATTACAAGTATATTTCACTAAGGAAAAAGAAACAGCAGATGAAACGATAGAGCGCTTAGTAGGCGAACTAAGTAGAAAACGTCGTCAGATCTATGTGGCTACAAGTGATTTCATCGAACAGCATGTCACTTTTGCTAAAGGTGCACTCCGAATTTCAGCTAGGGAGCTGCTTATTGACGTCGAGAATAGTGATCGTGAAATTCAGAAACAAATTGAGAGAGACAATAGTAAATCGAACCTCAATACGTTGGATGCTAAATTAAGCGCTGAACAGCGTAAATTATTTGAACGTTGGCGTCGTGAGTGAGCTAAACGGATGGCTTACCAAATTGAAGCTGTTGACATTTATGTTAGTCATCGTTCTATTTAGGTATCAGGTGGTTGACGGTCTAGGTTACATAATATATACTTAGCCTATATTTCACAGAGTAACGGTGTACCTTGCGTTGCAGCCGGGGGGATTCTTGGTGAGTGTTGACCTCAAGGATTTAATGTTTTCTGAATATGCATGCCTGAGTGATGAAGACATCGTCGAGGCTTTCCGTTTAGGAGAGAGCGAGGCGTTAGAGTTCTTAATCAACAAATACCGGAACTTTGTGCGCGCCAAGGCTAGGTCTTATTTTTTAATCGGTGCTGATCGTGAAGATATTGTTCAAGAAGGAATGATCGGTTTATATAAATCGATACGGGATTTTAGAGGAGACAAGCAATCGTCGTTTAAAGCTTTCGCTGAGCTGTGTATTACTAGACAGATTATTACGGCAATTAAGACGGCGACAAGGCAGAAGCATATTCCTCTGAATTCTTATATATCTTTGGACAAGCCCATTTATGATGAAGATTCCGACCGCACTTTACTCGATGTTATTTGTGGCTCACAGATATGTGATCCCGAAGAATTGATTATCAATCAAGAAGAGTTTATAGGATTAGAAGACAAGATGGCGGAAATTTTAAGTGATTTAGAACGAAAGGTCCTCATGTTGTATTTGGACGGTCGTTCTTATCAGGAAATTGCAGTCGATCTTAAACGGCATGTTAAGTCAATCGACAACGCTCTACAACGTGTGAAACGTAAGTTGGAGAGATATCTAGAAGTAAGAGACAACTAAACAGACGCTGATACTGAAAGACTCGTAAACCGAGTCTTTTTTTCACTCGTGAAATAAGAAGGTTTAGTCTTTGCAAGAATGAACCATACTGGTAAATGATTGCAAGCAGTTATTTGAGAGTAAAAAAGGGATTGAGAAGACTGATAAAAGAGGTTTGTGTGTAGCCCCGTTGCCTTCATTCTTTCATTGACATGGTATGGCACCATGTGATAAAGTGGTTCAGGTAGGCCTAATTTCGCGTGTTTTTTAATGGATGAGGAAGCGGAAATTTTCTTGCAGTCTTTCTTATTCATCTCGCAGAAACGGCTTTTTCCTTTCAGCAATGAAGGTCTAAACGTTTCTATTTTGGGACCAATATAGAGTCTTTGTACAAAAGGCGTCTACGGGAGGTGCAACATCATGCGGGTAATTATCACTTTGGCTTGTACAAATTGCAAGCAAAGAAACTACGCAACGACGAAGAACAAGCGGAATAACCCCGACCGCATGGAGATGAAGAAGTTTTGCAAGTATTGTAACGTGCAAACTCCTCATCGCGAAACCAGATAGCATATTGGGAGGTGTCGGCGTGAAACGCAGCTTCAAGTCTCTTTTTTCCTTTTTCTCTGAAAGCTGGGGTGAACTCAAAAAAGTTCGCTGGCCCAATCGTAAAGAACTGACGAATTATACTCTCATCGTTCTTGGCACCATTGCAGTCGTCACAATTTATTTTTGGGTACTAGACATCGGTATTTCCTACGTGATCGAAGCGATTATTTAAGAAGGGTCCCAGGTGGCTTGATATGGAGAAAATGTGGTATGTCGTTCATACCTATTCCGGGTATGAGAATAAGGTCAAGGCTAATTTGGAAAAACGCGTTGAGTCCATGGGCATGGAAGACAAGATATTCCGCGTTCTTGTTCCGATGGAAGAAGAAGTGGTAAACAAAGACGGTAAGAAAAAAATCGTCATGCGTAAAGTTTACCCAGGATATGTCATTGTCGAAATGATTCAGACTGACGATTCTTGGTATGTTGTTCGCAACACACCGGGAGTAACAGGTTTTGTCGGTTCAACAGGTTCAGGTTCTAAACCCACTGCTCTGCTTCCAGAGGAAATGGAACAGATTCTCAAACACATGGGCATGAATGAACCTAAGCCGCATATTGAATTCGAACTTAAGGAATCCGTCAGAATTAAAGTCGGACCTTTTGCAAATTTCGTGGGCTCCGTGGAAGAAATTTTGGTCGACAAGAGCAAGATTAAGGTTCATGTTGACATGTTTGGACGGGAAACCCCAGTAGAGTTAGATTTTACTCAAGTGGAGAAGATTTAATTATCTTCTAGTTTCTTGTGGGAGGGCACTATTGTCCGTTTACCACTATTGATGCAAGGAGGTGTTTTACATGGCTAAAAAGGTTATCAAGATGGTAAAACTGCAGATTCCTGCAGGTAAAGCGAATCCAGCACCACCGGTAGGTCCAGCGTTGGGTCAAGCAGGTGTCAACATTATGGCATTCTGTAAAGAGTTCAATGCTCGTACAGCTGATCAAGCAGGTTTGATCATTCCGGTTGAAATTTCGGTGTTTGAAGACCGTTCTTTTACGTTCATCACCAAAACTCCACCGGCTGCAGTTTTACTTCGTGTAGCTGCTAAGGTTGAGAAGGGTTCAGGCGAACCTAACAAGAAGAAAGTGGCTACACTTAAACGTGAAGCTGTTCGTCAAATCGCTGAACAAAAAATGCCTGATCTAAATGCTGCAACTGTTGAAGCTGCAATGCGTATGGTTGAAGGTACTGCTCGTAGTATGGGTATTACGATCGTAGATTAGTATCTCGTTCTAATACAACAAAGGTCTGATGAAGATCGTTATATTGTGGGAGGAATTTCCGCTAACACCACAAAGGAGGAACAAACTCATGGCTAAACATGGTAAGAAATATCAAGAAGCTGCGAAGCTAATTAATAGTGAAACAGTATATGAGCCTTCAGAAGCCGTTGAACTGGTGAAAAAGGTAGCGACTGCTAAGTTTGATGAAACTGTTGAAGCAGCAGTTCGTTTGGGCGTAGACCCACGTAAACAAGACCAAGCCGTTCGTGGTGTTGTTGTCTTGCCTCACGGCACAGGTAAAACACAACGCGTATTGGTATTTGCAAAGGGTGACAAAGCGAAAGAAGCGGAAGCGGCTGGTGCAGATTTTGTTGGTGATGCTGATATGATCAACAAAATTCAACAAGGTTGGTTCGATTTCGATGTCTGCGTAGCGACACCTGATATGATGAGCGAGGTTGGTAAGCTGGGTCGTCTGCTTGGTGGTAAAGGTTTAATGCCTAACCCTAAAGCTGGCACAGTTACATTTGATGTTACTAAGGCTGTTCAAGAAATTAAAGCCGGTAAGATTGAATACCGTCTCGACAAAGCTGGTCAAATTCATGCGCCAATTGGTAAAGTATCGTTCACTTCAGAACAATTGAATGAGAACCTTAAATCTTTACTTGAAGCGTTAAACCGTGCTAAGCCATCATCTGCTAAAGGTGTATATCTGAAAGGGATTGCGATCTCTTCCACGATGGGCCCAAGTGCACACGTGAGCACTGCTTCTTACAAATAATATAGTAATATTGACTTTGTTAATATTATTTGTTAATATGTAAAAGTTGTTGTGAGTGAATTTGAACTAACCCAAAGTTGAATATGCTTACCGTAGACAGTAGGAGCCATATGGCTTAATATCCTACCGAGGTGTTGTGATAGAACGTCAGTAGTTGTTGGACGAAAGTCCTTGCAAATGATGATTCATCAGGCCTTCGTAATTCTACGGAGGCTTTTTACTTGCCTATGTAGAATGGTTCAGCATCTATCATGATGCTGTATAGTAAACTATCAGGAGGTGTATAGATTGGCAAATGCAAAAGTAATTCAAGCTAAACAAGAAGCAGTTGATGTCGTAACGGCAAAGTTTCAAGGAAGTGTAACGACCGTTATTGCGGATTACCGTGGATTGAACGTTGCCCAAGCAACTGAACTGCGTAAGCAGCTTCGTGAAGCTGGGATTGAATTTCAAGTTCTGAAGAACTCCTTGCTACGCCGCGCAACTGCTGCTACCGGGCTTACAGAATTGGATGCTGTATTAACAGGACCAACTGCTGTAGCTTTCGGTGGAGAAGATGTTGTGGCACCAGCCAAAATTCTTAACGATTTCGCTAAGAAGAATGATGCATTGAAATTAAAAGGTGCAGTGGTTGAAGGCAAAGTGATTGGCGTAGACGAAATTAAAGCACTGGCAGAACTTCCTTCTCGCGATGGACTTCTTTCCATGCTACTCAGCGTATTGCAAGCACCTGTGCGGAACTTCGCGCTTGCTGTTAAAGCTGTTGCTGAAAAAGAAGAACAAAGCGCGTAAGTGCTGGAATCTTCTAAAGTTTAATGTAGGACTAAATAATTTAAATATAAAATTGGAGGTTCAACCATGAGTAACGAACAAATTTTGGAAGCTATTAAAGGTATGACTGTATTGGAATTGAACGATCTTGTAAAAGCAATCGAAGATGAATTCGGCGTAACAGCTGCAGCTCCAGTAGCTGCTGCAGGTGCTGCTGCAGTTGAAGCAGAAGAGCAATCCGAATTTGACGTAATCTTGACAGGCGCTGGCGCTTCCAAGATCAACGTTATCAAAGCGGTTCGCGAAATCACTGGTCTAGGTTTGAAAGAAGCAAAAGACCTAGTAGACAACGCTCCAAAAGCTTTGAAAGAAAAAGTATCTAAAGAAGAAGCTGATACTGTTAAAGCTAAATTAGAAGAAGCAGGCGCATCTGTAGAAGTGAAGTAATTCCTTCTCACCTTCTTTTAATTAGATTTACATCTAATAGAACAAACCCCTTGAATTCTGTTCAAGGGGTTTGTTTTTGATTAGTATGTGTCTAAAATACTGTTATTTGGAAAAAATAGAATGAGAACTAAAGATTCGGAGGAGAAGGATGCCACAGCATTATTATTCCAACCAACCGGAGTCACAGCATAACCGCAAAATGATTGAAGAAAATCTAAAAGGTCATAACTATCGTTTTATAAGTGATGCGGGTGTGTTTTCAAAGAATGGTGTCGATTATGGTAGTAAGGTAATGATTGAAGCCATGGATATGCCCAGCGGATCAGCGGTGCTTGATGTTGGTTGTGGTTATGGTCCAATTGGCCTTGCAGCAGCAAGAATGGTAGAGGATGGACATGTGACAATGTTAGATGTGAATAGCCGTGCTGTTGCACTTGCCAAGGAGAATGCACAGTTAAATGGAATTACAAATGTGTCTATCCTAGAGAGTGATCTATTTGCATCTGTGGAAGGGAAAAGTTTCGATGTCATTGTAACGAACCCTCCTATCAGAGCGGGTAAAGAAACAGTTCATTCTATTTTTGCATTAGCCTATGAACATCTTCATATTGGAGGAGCACTGTGGGTGGTCATTCAGAAGAAGCAGGGTGCTCCGTCGGCTAAGGCTAAACTTCAAAGTTTATTTCAGGTAGTCGAAGAAATAACGAAGGATAAGGGATATCACATATTTAAGGCTACAAAAATATGAATAATCCGCAAAATGACTATTGACTTGAATTTGTGTATGTGATACTATTATGAAATGTCAGTATTAGGATAGGCTTGTTGTCTTTAGTTTGCTCAAATGTCAAGGGTCTTATTGAGAAGATCTCATAGCTCATATAAGTATATACCTTATGAGGATTTGAAGCGTATCTAAGGATAACGAAGTCCTATGGATGAAAGGTAAGACTGCGGATAGAGTGCTCTTTGTTCGAAAGAATTCGGGGAAGAGTTTTTTTCTTTATTCGTAGGAGCGTCCTCTTGGGTTCTATTATAAGTGTCCAAACAGAGGTTCGCAATGTATTTTTAAAGTGAGTAGACATGAGGGGTGAGTTTAAGTTGGCAGGACATCTTGTTCAGTATGGTCGACGCACTCGGCGGAGTTATGCAAGAATTAACGAAGTACTCGAAATTCCGAACCTGATCGAAATCCAACAAAAATCATATGATTGGTTTTTGGAGGAAGGATTGCGCGAAATGTTTCATGATATTTCACCAATTCAGGATTTCACGGGTAATTTGGTGCTGGAGTTTATAGACTACAGCCTTAGTGAGCCTAAATATACGGTTGACGACGCTAAAGAGCGTGACGTGACGTATGCAGCTCCACTTAGGGTTAAGGTGAGACTCATCAACAAAGAAACTGGTGAAGTCAAGGAACAGGAAGTTTTCATGGGAGACTTCCCACTGATGACGGACACCGGTACGTTCATAATCAACGGTGCAGAACGGGTAATTGTCAGCCAGTTGGTTCGCTCTCCTAGCGTCTATTTCAGTACAAAAATCGACAAAAACGGTAAAAAGAATTACACAGCAACTGTTATTCCTAACCGTGGCGCATGGCTTGAGTTGGAGACGGATGCTAAGGATATCATGTATGTCCGGATTGACCGTACCCGTAAAATACCTGTAACCGTGTTACTTCGTTCCCTTGGTTTTGGCACAGATGCTGAAATCTTGGATTTGCTTGGTAATGATGAGTACATCCGTAATACGTTGGACAAAGACAATACGGATTCAACGGAAAAAGCGCTTATAGAGATCTATGAACGTCTTCGTCCGGGTGAACCACCTACACTAGACAATGCTAAGAGTCTATTAGTAGCACGTTTCTTTGATCCTAAGCGTTATGATCTTGCGAATGTAGGACGTTACAAGATTAATAAAAAACTACACATTAAGAATCGTCTTTTCAATCAACGGTTAGCTCAATCTCTAGTTGATCCAGCTACAGGAGAAATTCTGGCTGAATCAGGACAAATGGTAGATCGTCGTTTACTAGATGAATTGATGCCTCATTTGGAGAATGGTGTTGGACTCAAAACATATCATGTAGCGAACGGTGCACTTGATGCCGATGATATTCCGCTGCAAAGTATTGAAGTCTTTTCTCCTATAGAAGAAGGCAAAGTTATCAAAGTGATTGCTAATGCGAACATTGATAAATCAGTTAAGAATATTACACCGGCTGATATTATTTCATCGATCAGCTATTTCATAGACCTCCTACATGGCGTAGGGAATACAGATGATATTGACCACTTGGGTAACCGTCGTTTGCGTTCTGTTGGTGAATTGCTTCAGAACCAATTCCGCATCGGTCTTTCTAGAATGGAACGTGTCGTTCGTGAGAGAATGTCCATCCAAGATGCGAATGTAATTACGCCTCAAGCGTTGATTAACATTCGTCCAGTTATAGCATCTATCAAAGAATTCTTTGGAAGTTCACAATTGTCGCAATTTATGGACCAAACCAACCCATTGGGTGAATTGACGCATAAACGTCGTTTGTCTGCTCTGGGACCTGGTGGTCTAACACGGGAACGCGCTGGTTTCGAAGTACGTGACGTCCATCCAAGTCATTATGGCCGGATGTGTCCGATCGAGACACCAGAAGGTCCGAACATTGGTTTGATTAACTCCTTGTCAACCTTTGCCCGTGTGAACGAATACGGCTTTATTGAAGCTCCATATCGTTGGGTTGATCCTAAGACTGGGATTGTTACGGAACAGATTGATTATCTGACTGCTGACGAAGAAGATAACTATGTTGTTGCTCAAGCAAACGCTACGCTAACAGCTGATAGTAAGTTTGAAGATGATATCGTTATTGTTCGTTACAACAAGCAAGCAGATAACATTCTTTCAATGCCAAGTGATCGTGTAGATTACATGGACGTTTCTCCGAAACAAGTTGTGTCGGTTGCGACTGCTTTGATTCCATTCCTAGAGAATGATGACTCCAACCGTGCGCTAATGGGATCGAACATGCAACGCCAAGCCGTGCCGCTTTTGATTCCTAAGGCTCCATTGGTTGGTACAGGTATGGAACACAAGTCTGCTAAAGACTCTGGTGTATGTATTGTGTCCAAACATGACGGTATTGTTGAGCGTTCTTCTGCTAATGAAATCTGGGTTCGTCGTATTGAACTTGTAGATGGCAAAGAAGTGAAGGGCGACGTCATTAAACATAAATTACACAAATTTATGCGTTCGAATCAGGGGACTTGTATTAACCAACGTCCTATCGTTAATATAGGCGACGCTGTGAAGATTGGTGACATCCTAGCTGATGGACCTTCAACTGAGATGGGTGAACTTGCTCTTGGACGTAACGTTGTCGTTGCTTTCATGACTTGGGAAGGTTACAACTATGAGGATGCCATCCTTCTAAGTGAGAAGATGGTCAAGGAAGATGTATACACTTCAATTCATATTGAAGAATATGAGTCGGAAGCTCGTGATACGAAGCTAGGACCTGAAGAGATTACTCGCGACATTCCTAATGTTGGTGAAGATGCACTTCGGAACTTAGATGAACGAGGTATTATTCGGATCGGTGCTGAGATTAGTGCTGGTGACATCTTGGTAGGTAAAGTTACTCCGAAGGGTGTAACAGAATTGACTGCTGAAGAGCGCCTTCTACATGCAATCTTTGGTGAGAAAGCTCGTGAAGTTCGTGATACATCACTACGTGTTCCACACGGTAGTGACGGTATTATCGTTGATGTGAAAGTATTTACCCGTGAGAATGGTGATGAACTACCTCCTGGTGTGAATCAAATGGTGCGTGTTTACATTGCGCAGAAACGTAAAATCTCCGAAGGTGACAAGATGGCAGGACGTCACGGTAACAAGGGTGTCGTTGCTCGTATTTTACCAGAAGAAGATATGCCTTTCCTTCCAGATGGAACGCCAGTACAGGTTGTACTGAATCCACTGGGGGTACCATCCCGGATGAATATCGGTCAGATACTTGAGGTTCACTTGGGTATGGCCGCTATGCGACTAGGAATTCACGTAGCAACGCCAGTATTTGACGGAGCTAACGAGAATGATGTATTCGATACGATGGAAGAGTCCGGCATGCAGCGTAATGGTAAGACTAGATTGTACGATGGTCGTACGGGCGATTTGTTCGAACGCGAAGTCACAGTCGGTGTTATGCACATGATTAAGTTGGCTCACATGGTTGATGATAAGATCCATGCTCGTTCTACGGGTCCTTACTCACTTGTTACGCAACAACCATTGGGTGGTAAAGCTCAATTTGGTGGTCAGCGTTTCGGGGAAATGGAAGTTTGGGCGCTAGAGGCTTATGGTGCTGCTTATACACTACAAGAAATCTTAACGGTTAAGTCCGATGATGTAGTAGGTCGGGTGAAAACTTATGAATCTATCGTCAAGGGTGAGAATGTTCCGGAACCTGGAGTTCCAGAATCGTTCAAGGTTCTTATTAAAGAACTTCAATCTTTAGGACTGGATGTTAAGATCCTCAGTGGTGACGAACAAGAAATCGAGATGAAAGAACTCGATGACGAAGACGAGGCGGCAGGCGATAAGCTGAGTCTCAACATTGAAGGCGCGGAAGTCGGAGTAGAATAAAGAGATCGTGATTGGCAGTTGGGCTTGCCTAACTGCCCTACTCACGTATCAAATAATCTAGGAATAGGTTAAGGAGGGTTGCTCCTTGTTGGACGTTAACAATTTTGAATACATGAAAATCGGACTCGCTTCACCTGAGAAGATTCGTTCATGGTCCCGCGGAGAAGTTAAAAAACCGGAAACAATTAACTATCGTACATTGAAGCCGGAAAAAGAAGGCCTGTTCTGCGAGAAAATCTTTGGTCCGACAAAAGATTGGGAATGCCATTGTGGTAAATATAAGCGTGTCCGTTATAAAGGCGTAGTATGTGACCGTTGTGGCGTTGAAGTCACACGAGCTAAAGTTCGCCGTGAACGTATGGGCCATATTGAACTGGCTGCTCCAGTATCTCACATCTGGTATTTCAAAGGGATTCCAAGCCGTATGGGACTTGCACTGGATATGTCTCCTAGATCGCTCGAAGAGATTATCTACTTTGCATCATATGTGGTAACAGATCCTGGTGAAACACCACTTGAGAAAAAACAACTTCTTTCGGAGAAAGAATACCGTAGCTATCGTGAAAAATATGGTTATGGATTCCAAGCTGGGATGGGTGCTGAAGCCGTTAAAAAGCTTTTACAAGATATCGATGTTGAAAAAGAGCTAGTATTCCTAAAAGAGGAACTACGTACGGCACAAGGTCAACGTCGTAATCGGGCGATTAAACGTCTTGAAGTCATTGAGGCATTCCGTAATTCCGGTAACAAACCGGAGTGGATGGTTATGGACGTTTTACCTGTTATTCCTCCTGAGCTTCGTCCGATGGTGCAATTGGATGGTGGACGTTTCGCAACGTCTGACTTGAACGATTTGTACCGCCGCGTTATCAACCGGAATAATCGCTTGAAACGTCTACTTGATCTTGGCGCACCTGATATTATCGTACAGAACGAGAAACGGATGCTTCAAGAAGCGGTAGATGCATTAATCGATAATGGTCGTCGTGGTCGCCCAGTAACGGGTCCTGGTAACCGTCCTTTGAAATCTCTTAGTCATATGCTAAAAGGTAAACAAGGTCGTTTTCGTCAGAACTTACTAGGTAAACGTGTTGACTACTCTGGCCGTTCGGTAATAGTAGTTGGACCTTACCTCAAAATGTATCAATGTGGTCTGCCTAAAAAAATGGCACTAGAATTGTTCAAACCATTTGTTATGAAGGAACTTGTTAACAAGGGACTCGCTCATAACATCAAGAGTGCTAAACGTAAAGTTGAACGTGTAAGTCCAGAGGTTTGGGATGTACTTGAAGAAGTAATTAAAGAACACCCAGTACTTCTTAACCGCGCACCGACGCTTCACCGTTTGGGTATTCAAGCTTTTGAACCGATTCTTGTTGAAGGTCATGCTATTCGCCTTCACCCACTCGTATGTACAGCATATAACGCTGACTTCGATGGTGACCAAATGGCTGTCCACGTTCCACTATCTGCTGAAGCGCAAGCGGAAGCACGTATTCTAATGTTGGCATCAGGTAACATCTTGAACCCTAAAGATGGTAAGCCCGTTGTTACGCCGTCACAGGATATGGTACTTGGAACGTTCTATCTTACGATGGACAACAAAGAAGAAAAAGGTTCGGGTATGATTCTGCGTACTGTAAACGAAGCATTATCTGCTTATCAACGTGGAGTTGCGGGACTACATGCACGTGTAGCAATACCTGCCAAAGCGCTTGGTAAAACGAACTTTACAGATGCACAACAAAATGCATTCTTAATCACAACTGTTGGGAAAATTATCTTTAACGAAATATTCCCAAGCACTTTCCCATATATTAATGAAGCTACACGGAAGAACCTGTTTGAAGGGACTCCTGACGAGTACTTCGTATATGAAAAAGGTGCAGACATTCGTGCTATTATAGACAGTCTGCCAATTGCCGGTGGTGTGGGTAAAGATTATTTAGGCCATATCATTGCCCGTTGTTTTGAGACTTATCACACGACTGAAACATCCATGATCTTGGATAAGATTAAGCAGTTAGGATTCACTTATTCTACGCGTGCAGGTATAACTGTCTCAGTATCTGACGTTATTGTACCGGTAGAAAAAGATGAAATTCTACATGCATCGGATGCTAAAGTTGATGTCGTTACGACTCAATACCGTCGGGGTCTTATTACCAATGAAGAACGTTATGACCGTGTTATTGATATCTGGTCTAAAACGAAGGATGAAATTACAGAAGTACTCATGAAATCGATGGATCGCTTTAACAACATCATGCTCATGGTTGATTCCAAGGCTCGTGGTAATAAATCGCAAATCACCCAATTGGGCGGTATGCGTGGTCTGATGGCCAACCCATCAGGACGTATTATCGAACTTCCAATCAAATCGAACTTCCGTGAAGGTCTGACAGTGCTCGAGTACTTCCTATCCACTCACGGAGCGCGTAAAGGTTTGGCCGATACAGCACTACGTACAGCCGATTCCGGCTATCTTACTCGTCGTCTAGTTGACGTGGCACAAGATGTCATTGTTCGTGAAGATGATTGTGGTACAGATAAAGGATTCTCAGTTGCGAAGATTCAGGATGGTAAAGAGGTTATTGAGGATCTATATGACCGGATTGAAGGTCGTTATTGCTTCGAAACCGTTCGTCATCCAGAGACAGGCGCTGTTATTGTGAATCGTAATGAATTGATTGACTCCGACAAAGCGAGTGCAATTGTCGCAGCTGGAGTTGAAAAATTACAAATTCGTTCTGTACTCAGCTGTAGAGCTCGTCATGGCGTATGTAAAATGTGTTATGGACGAAATCTAGCAACAGGTAAACACGTGGAAATTGGTGAAGCAGTAGGTATTATTGCAGCACAATCCATTGGTGAGCCAGGAACACAGTTGACGATGCGTACGTTCCATACCGGGGGCGTTGCAGGGGATGATATCACACAAGGTTTGCCACGTATTCAAGAGCTTTTCGAAGCTCGGAATCCAAAAGGTCAAGCTACAATTAGTGAAATTGATGGTGTCGTTAAAGAAATTCGTGAAACAAAAGATCGTCGTGAGATTGAAATTCAAGGCGAAGCCGAGACTAAATCTTACTCTGTTACTTATGGTTCACGTCTACGCGTTAGCGAAGGCCAAGAAATTGAAGCTGGTGACGAGCTTACCGACGGTTCAATTGATCCAAAAGAAATTCTGCGTATCAAAGGGATTCGTGGAGTGCAGAACTATATTCTACAAGAAGTACAACGTGTATACCGGAACCAAGGTGTAGAAATTAACGATAAGCACGTTGAAGTTATGATTAAGCAAATGCTTCGTAAAATCCGAATTGTTGATGCAGGAGAAACTACGCTTCTACCAGGTGCATTCTCGGATATTCATGAATATGAAGCAGCTAATAAAGTGGCTATTCTTTCTGGTAAAGAACCAGCGGTTGCAAAACCAGTGCTGCTAGGGATCACAAAAGCCTCTCTTGAAACTGACTCCTTCTTGTCAGCTGCATCATTCCAAGAGACTACTCGCGTGTTGACCGATGCTGCGATCAAAGGAAAAGTTGATAAATTGTTAGGACTGAAAGAAAATGTTATCATCGGGAAATTGATTCCGGCAGGTACGGGTATGAATCGTTACCGCAGTGTAACTTATGCTGATCCGGAATTGAAGACTACAGATGCCATGGAAACAGTCACTGTAGAATAATTAGAACTGGCTGTGGAACTGTTCAACTTGTGTGAATAGTTCCACAGGCACTCTATTATCAATGTATAATTTCAATAAACTTCTTGACATCATTAGCTAGTGGTGCTAATATATCAGAGGTGCGTGAGTAGTTGAGGCTTTATTCCTGTTATTTTTGGAGGAATCGTAAAGATGTCTAATGATAAAGGGTTACAGGATGCTCATGTGAGAATCGGGACCAAACAAACCACACGCGCTGTGGAATTGGGCCAAGCTACAGAAGTCTATGTAGCGAACGATGCGGATCAACGACTTATTTCAAAGATTGTAGTGCTGTGTGAGAAACACGGTGTTAAAATCACGTATGTGGATACCATGATTGAATTGGGCGAAGCATGCAGCATTGAAGTGGGTGCAGCAATGGCTGCCGTCATTAAACAATAGCTATAAGTGATGTTTTTGTTGGGGAAGAGTTGTTTTCTTTCGGCAAAAACTTTTCATTTGCTCTTTAATGAACCGCCTGGGTCTGTGGACTTGAAAGTCGGTTTGTGAGAGATAGAAATATGGGAAGGGGGTGGCAATAACATGCCAACAATTAATCAACTAGTTCGTAAAGGACGTCAAGCCAAGATCTACAAATCAAAGTCCCCTGCTTTACAAAAAGGGTATAACGCTTTGAAACGTCACGATACTGATTTGAGTGCTCCACAAAAACGCGGTGTTTGTACACGTGTAGGTACAATGACTCCACGTAAACCAAACTCAGCGCTTCGTAAATATGCTCGTGTTCGTTTGACGAACCGTATCGAGGTGACTGCTTACATCCCGGGTATTGGACATAACCTTCAAGAGCACAGTGTTGTATTGATTCGTGGAGGAAAAGTAAAGGACCTTGCAGGGGTTCGTTATCATATCGTTCGCGGAGCTCTAGATACAGCAGGTGTTAACAACCGGATGCAAGCTCGTTCTAAATACGGTGCTAAACGTCCTAAAGTAAAAAAACAATAGTAAATTCTAAATGAATCAATGACGTAAGGAAAGGGGGATATCCATGCCACGCAAAGGTCCAGTTACAAAAAGAGACGTATTGCCAGATCCGCTGTATAACAGCAAATTAGTTACTCGCCTTATCAACCGCATCATGCTGGATGGTAAGAGAGGGGTTGCTGCAAGTATTCTATACAATTCGTTCAAGCTTATTCAAGAACGTACGGGTAATGACCCAATGGAAGTATTTGAAGCAGCAATCAAGAACATCATGCCAGTTCTAGAGGTTAAAGCTCGTCGTGTAGGTGGTGCTAACTACCAAGTGCCGATCGAAGTTAAACCAGAAAGACGTACGGCATTAGGTCTACGTTGGTTAGTTAATTACTCTCGCAACCGCGGTGAGAAGACAATGGAAGAACGCTTAGCAGCTGAAATCATTGATGCTTCCAACAACACAGGCGCTTCTGTTAAGAAACGCGAAGATACACACAAAATGGCTGAAGCGAACAAAGCGTTTGCTCACTACCGTTGGTAGAATCAGCTCGTATATAAATAATATAAATTATTTATTTGAAGGGAGACTATTTCATGTCAAGAGAGTTCTCCTTGCAAAATACACGTAATATCGGGATCATGGCGCATATTGATGCTGGTAAAACTACCACTACAGAGCGAATCTTGTTCTATACAGGCCGTACGCACAAAATCGGGGAAGTTCACGAGGGTGCTGCTACAATGGACTGGATGGAGCAAGAACAGGAGCGCGGGATTACAATTACTTCCGCTGCTACAACTGCTCAATGGAAGGGTCACCGCATCAATATCATTGATACCCCAGGGCACGTTGACTTCACAGTTGAAGTTGAACGTTCCCTACGTGTATTGGATGGGGCAGTAGGAGTTTTCAGTGCTAAAGAGGGTGTAGAACCTCAGTCGGAAACCGTATGGAGACAGGCTGACCGTTATGACGTACCTCGTATTGCATATGTTAACAAAATGGATATTATCGGTGCAGACTATTTGAATGTTATTGAAAGCATGCGTGACCGTCTTCGTGCGAACGCGATTGCTATTCAATTACCGATTGGCGCAGAGAATGATTTCGACGGTATTATTGACCTTATTGAAGAAAAAGCTCATATGTTTCATGACGATTTAGGTCAAAATATCGAAGTTACAGACATCCCTGCTGAATTTCTAGAACAAGTTGCAACACTGCGTGCAGAGCTAGTTGAAAAAGTAGCTGAACTGGACGAAGAGTTAACAATGAAGTATCTAGAAGGGGAAGAAATCACAATCGCAGAGCTAAAAGCTGCTCTTCGTAAAGGTGTTGTGGAAGTTAAGATCTTCCCAGTAATCTGTGGTTCTTCTTATCGTAACAAAGGGGTTCAATTGATGATGGACGCCGTTATCGACTATCTTCCAGCTCCGACTGACGTTCCAGCGATCGTCGGACACCTTGAAGACGGTACGGAAACGATCCGTAAATCTTCTGATGAAGAACCTTTCTCAGCACTTGCATTTAAAATTATGACGGATCCTTATGTGGGTAAACTTACGTTCTTCCGTGTATATTCCGGTGTGTTACAATCCGGTTCATATGTACTGAATGCAACGAAGGGTAAACGCGAACGGATCGGACGTATTCTTCAGATGCATGCCAACGCTCGTCAAGAAATCTCTGATGTATATTCAGGTGATATTGCGTCTGCTGTAGGATTGAAAGATACAAGTACAGGCGATACACTGTGTGATGAGAAGCATCCAGTAATTCTGGAATCTATGAACTTCCCTGATCCGGTTATCGAAATTGCTGTAGAACCTAAGACTAAAGCTGACCAAGATAAACTTGGTGTTGCTCTTGGTAAACTGACAGAAGAAGATCCTACTCTACGTGCTCATACAGATGAAGAGACTGGGCAAACTATTCTGGCAGGTATGGGCGAACTTCACCTTGATATCATCATCGACCGTATGCGTCGTGAGTTCAAAGTGGAAACGAATGTTGGTAAACCACAAGTGGCATACCGTGAGACATTCCGTCAACCTGCACGTGTTGAAGGTAAGTTCGTACGTCAATCCGGTGGTCGTGGACAATATGGTCACGTTTGGGTTGAATTTGAACCTCTTGAAGCAGGCTCAGGTAATGTGTTTGAAAGTAAAGTAGTGGGTGGTTCTGTACCTAGAGAATACATCGCTCCAGCACTTGCAGGTATTGAAGAATCAATGAAGAATGGTGTCATTGCAGGCTTCCCGCTTGTTGATGTTAAAGCTACCATTGTTGATGGTTCTTATCATGACGTCGATTCCAATGAAATGGCATTTAAAGTGGCAGGTTCTTTAGCGCTTAAAGCAGCTAAAGAGAAGTGTAAGGCTGTCCTGTTAGAGCCAATCATGAAAGTTGAAGTTACAGTACCAGAAGAGTACATGGGTGACGTTATGGGTATGCTGAACTCTCGTCGTGGTCGTATCGAAGGTATGGATGCGCGCGCAGGAGCTCAAATCATTCGTTCCAAGGTGCCTTTGTCTGAAATGTTTGGATATTCAACAACACTTCGTTCTGGTACGCAAGGACGCGGTACGTTCTCGATGGAGCTTTCTCACTATGAAGAAGTTCCGAAGAGCATCGCTGAAGAGATTGTTTCCAAGGCTAAAGGCGGAGAATAATCCTAATATCGTTTTCATGTTAAGCGAGGTTGCAGCAATCTAAGATTTGCTACATTCCGCTCAACATAACATAAATAATTCATATTTAAAGGAGGAAATGTTTAAAATGGCAAAGGCTAAATTTGAACGTAACAAAACTCACGTTAACATCGGAACTATCGGTCACGTCGATCATGGTAAAACTACACTTACTGCTGCAATTACTTCTGTACTGTCCAAGACTTATGGTGGTGCAGCAATAGCATTCGACCAAATCGATAAAGCACCAGAAGAGCGCGAACGTGGTATCACTATCTCCACATCTCACGTTGAGTACGAAACACCTAATCGTCACTATGCTCACGTTGACTGCCCAGGTCACGCCGACTATGTTAAGAACATGATTACTGGTGCTGCACAAATGGATGGAGCTATCTTGGTAGTTTCCGCGGCTGATGGTCCTATGCCACAAACTCGCGAGCACATCCTTTTGTCCAAACAAGTAGGTGTTCCTTACATCGTAGTTTTCTTGAACAAATGTGATATGGTTGATGATGAAGAGTTGCTAGAACTAGTTGAAATGGAAGTTCGTGACCTGTTGAATGAATATGATTTCCCAGGCGATGATACTCCAATTTTCCAAGGTTCCGCTCGTGAAGCTTTGGCTAATCCAGACGGAGAATGGGCTGCAAAAATCGTTGAAATGTTCAAAGTTATCGACGAGTATGTACCAGATCCAATTCGTGATACTGAAAAACCTTTCTTGATGCCTGTCGAGGACGTATTCTCCATCACTGGTCGCGGTACCGTTGCTACAGGTCGTGTAGAACGTGGTACTGTTAAAGTCGGCGAAGAAATCGAAATCATTGGTATTCATGAAGAATCTAAGAAATCAGTAGTTACTGGTGTGGAAATGTTCCGCAAATTGCTAGATTCCGCTCAAGCAGGTGACAACATCGGAGCATTGCTTCGTGGTGTTGATCGTACACAAATCGAGCGTGGTCAAGTACTTGCTAAACCAGGTACTGTTAAACCACACACAGATTTTTCTGCACAAATCTACGTTTTGACAAAAGAAGAAGGCGGACGTCATAAACCTTTCTTTACTGGTTACCGTCCACAGTTCTACTTCCGTACAACTGACGTAACGGGTGTCATCACTTTGCCAGAAGGTACTGAAATGGTTATGCCTGGGGACAACATCACTGTAACTGTTACATTGATCAACCCAATCGCGATTGAAGATGGTACTAAATTCTCCATTCGTGAAGGCGGCCGTACAGTGGGCGCTGGTTCAGTTGCAACAATCACTAAGTAATATAAGACTTTGGTCTTTAACAAATAGAGTAATACTAAGCAACAGTGTACTGTAACTAGCAACAATGTATCGTAAACGAAAATTAAAGAGCTCTCGTCCTTACTCTCGGTAAGGTTGAGAGCTCTTTTTATGGGTTTTATATGTAAATGATGATTTAGAGTTGCTTCATTATAAGAAAAGGTGTAATATATATTTTTGTGAGCCAGTAAATTATGAATATATCTATTTAGTACTTGCATTATAGGCAATAATTATATATAATAATGAATGTTGTTCTGAGACGTTGCGATGATGCGAGAGGTTACTGACACACCAGGCCCCTTTGCCATGGGGCGGTTGGTTAGAAAATTTTCGCGGAGTATGTCCGATACCAAATTGGGCGATAGAAGGAGGGACTATAATGGCAAAGCAAAAAATTCGTATTCGTTTGAAAGCTTACGATCACAGAATTCTTGATCAATCCGCAGAGAAAATTGTTGAAACTGCAAAACGTTCGGGTGCAAGTGTTTCCGGACCAATTCCACTTCCAACTGAAAAACAAATTATCACCGTTCTCCGTGCGGTACACAAGTATAAGGATTCGCGGGAACAATTCGAACAACGCACACATAAGCGTTTGATCGATATTGTGAACCCGACTCCACAAACTGTGGATGCCTTAATGCGCTTGGACCTGCCGTCCGGTGTAGATATTGAAATCAAATTGTAATTTCTCTTTAAGAGAATATTGAAAGGAAATGAGGTGTCAACATGAAAGGTATCTTAGGAAAAAAACTCGGAATGACTCAAGTATTTACCCCAGAAGGTAATGTAATTCCTGTAACGGTAATCGAAGCAGGCCCTTGTGTTGTATTGCAGAAGAAAGACCTAGAAAACGATGGCTATGTAGCTGTTCAACTGGGCTTCTCTGACAAGAAAGAGAAAAACGCAAACAAACCTGAAGCAGGTCATGCGAAGAAAGCAAACGCTACGCCTAAGCGCTACGTTCGCGAAATTCGCGGGATTGACTCCACAACTGTTGAAGTGGGTCAGGAGTTGAAGGCTGATGTCTTCACAGTAGGTGAATTTGTTGACGTAACTGGTACTTCCAAGGGTAAAGGTTTCCAAGGGGTAATTAAACGTTGGGGACAAAGCCGCGGACCAATGGCTCACGGATCGCGTTATCACCGTAGACCAGGTTCAATGGGTTCTATCCAAGCGAACCGCGTTCCTAAAGGCAAACGCCTTCCAGGACACATGGGTCACACAACAATTACAGTACAAAAGCTTGAAGTGATCAAAGTGGATGTAGAACGTAACGTTCTTCTAATAAAAGGTGCTATTCCAGGACCTAAAAACAGCTTTGTGAAAATTAAAGAAACGGTGAAGAAATAATCACCCAAAGAAAGGAGGAACAAAAGTGCCAAAAGTAGTGCTTTTTAATGTCAGCGGAAAAGAAGTAGGAGAAGTGGAATTGAGTGACACTGTATTCGGTATTGAACCGCACGTACATGTTATGAATGAAGCTGTCTTGCTACAAAGAGCTTCGCTACGTCGTGGTACCCACAAAGTTAAAGGGCGTTCTGAAGTCCGCGGTGGTGGACGTAAGCCTTGGAAACAAAAAGGTACAGGTCGTGCTCGTCAGGGTTCTATTCGTTCGCCACAATGGAAAGGCGGCGGCGTAGTATTTGGACCAACTCCACGCAGCTATACATTTAAACTGCCTAAGAAGGTTCGTCGTTTGGCAATTAAGTCTGCATTGTCTTCTAAAGTGATTGATAATAATATTATCGTCCTAGATGCACTTACATTGACTTCACCAAAAACAAAAGAGTTTGTTGCAATATTGAACAACTTGAAAGTAGACCGTAAGGCTCTTATCGTAGCTCCTAGTTATGATGACGTGGTTGCATTAGCATCACGTAACATTCCAGGTGTGAAATTTGTAGCAGCGGACGGCATTAATGTCCTTGACGTGCTTCTATACGACAAGTTGATCATTACGAAGGAAGCAGTTCAGAAGGTAGAGGAGGTGTTCGCGTAATGAAGGATCCGCGCGATGTGATTAAGCGTCCGGTAATTACGGAACGTACGGCCGACTATATGAGCGATATGAAATATGCTTTTGAAGTTGATATCCGTTCCAACAAAACCGAGATCAAGCAAGCTGTCGAAGCTATTTTCAAAGTTAAAGTAACGAATGTTAATACAATGCGTGTACCGCAAAAACCTAAACGTTATGGTAAATATTCTGGTTATACACCAGAATGGAAAAAAGCCATTGTATCGCTTAGTAAAGATAGCAAGCCGTTAGAATTTTTTGAATCTGTAGAGTAAAATTGCTAAAGTTAGGAGGGAAATTCAGTGCCCATTAAAAAGTATAAACCGACATCCCCGGCCAGACGTAACATGTCAGTGTCTACGTTTGAAGAGATCACAACTGATCAACCGGAGAAATCATTGTTGGCACCCCTAAGCAAAACAGCGGGTCGTAATAACCAAGGTAAAATTACCGTTCGTCATCATGGCGGTGGACACAAACGTAAATACCGTATTATTGACTTCAAACGGACTAAAGACGGCATACCAGGTCGCGTTGCTACGATTGAATACGATCCGAACCGTACTTCCAATATTGCTCTGATTCATTATGCTGATGGAGAGAAACGTTATATTATCGCTCCTAAAGGATTGAAAGTCGGAGATCAAGTTGAATCCGGACCTAGTTCTGATATCAAAATCGGTAATGCTCTTCCTTTGGAGAATATTCCGGTAGGTACAGTTATCCACAACATCGAATTGCAACCAGGTAAAGGTGGACAATTGGTACGTGCAGCTGGTACTGAAGCTCAACTTCTTGGTAAGGAAGAGAAATACGTATCCATTCGTCTATCTTCCGGTGAAGTTCGCCATATCCTGAAGGTTTGCCGTGCTACGATCGGTTCTGTTGGTAATGGTGACCACGAACTAATCAAAATCGGTAAAGCAGGACGTAGTCGCTGGTTAGGAAGACGCCCAGAAGTGCGCGGGGTAGTAATGAACCCTAACGATCACCCACACGGTGGTGGTGAAGGTCGCGCTCCAATCGGACGGAAATCTCCATTGTCTCCTTGGGGTAAACCAACTCTTGGATACAAGACCCGTAAAAAAGGCAAAGCTTCTGACAAATATATCGTTCGCCGCCGCACAAAATAATGCACACTGTGCATAACTTTGTGAAGTGCCGAAAGTAACGAGAGATTTGATGAAGGGAGGATTCACATATGAGTCGCAGCTTAAAAAAAGGACCATTCATTGATGGTTACCTGTTGAAAAAAGTTGAAGTTATGATCGATTCGGACAAAAAGGCAGTAATCAAAACTTGGTCACGTCGTTCCACTATTTTCCCACAGTTTATCGGGCTTACATTTGGCGTATATGATGGACGTAAACACGTGCCAGTATACGTAACGGAAGATATGGTAGGTCACAAATTGGGCGAGTTCGCTCCAACGCGTACTTACAAAGGTCATTCGGATGATGACAAGAAAACAAGAAGATAATATTTTAATCTCTTTGTCTGAGAGGAGGTAAAACAATGGAAGCAAAAGCACATGCTAAATCTATTCGAATTTCTTCTCGTAAAGTTCGATTGGTTATCGATTTGATTCGCGGCAAGCAAGTTGGTGAAGCGATCGCAATTCTTCGCCACACTCCGAAAGCTTCTTCCCCGGTAGTGGAGAAGTTGCTTAACTCGGCGATTGCCAATGCTGAGCATAATTACTCATTAGATGTTAATAAATTGGTTGTTACTGAAGCTTATGTCAACCAAGGACCTACGATGAAACGTTTCCGTCCTCGTGCGATGGGACGCGCAAGTCGTATAAATAAACGCACAAGCCACATTACTTTGGTGGTATCTGAGAAATAAGGAGGGATAACGTGTGGGCCAGAAGATAAATCCAGTAGGACTTCGGATAGGTATTATCCGTGATTGGGAATCTAAGTGGTTTGCAGGCAAAGATTTCGGTACTCTTTTGCTTGAAGACATCAAAATTCGTGAATACGTTAAAAATAAATTAAAAGATTCAGCTGTTTCTCATATCGAAATTGAGAGAGCAGCAAATCGCGTGAATGTTACGATCCATACAGCGAAACCAGGTATGGTTATTGGTAAGGGCGGTTCTGAAGTAGAAGTACTACGGAGCCAAATTACTAAAATCGCTGATGGTAAGAAAGTTCACATCAACATCTCTGAAATCAAACACCCTGAGCTAGATGCAATTCTTGTTGCTGAAAGCATTGCACAACAATTGGAACGTCGTGTTTCCTTCCGTCGTGCACTGAAACAAGCAATGCAAAGAACAATGCGTTCAGGCGCTAAAGGTATTAAAACGAAAGTCGGCGGACGTCTTGGCGGTGCTGAGATCGCTCGTTCGGAAGGCTACAGCGAAGGAACTGTTCCACTTCATACGCTTCGTGCTGATATTGACTATGGTACAGCTGAAGCGGCTACAACTTACGGCCGTATTGGCGTGAAAGTGTGGATCTATCGTGGTGAGGTTCTTCCTCCGGCTAAGAAACAAGCTGCTCAGGAAGGAGGCAACTAATCATGTTGGTACCAAAACGTGTAAAACACCGTAAACAACAACGCGGTCACATGAGAGGTATGGCAAAAGGCGGTACTGAGCTGAAATTCGGCGAATTCGGTCTTCAAGCTACAGAGCCTTCATGGATCACTAACCGTCAAATCGAGGCTGCGCGTATTGCAATGACTCGTTATATCAAACGTGGCGGTAAAGTTTGGATTAAAATCTTCCCGGACAAACCAGTTACACAGAAGCCTCTAGAAGTGCGGATGGGTAGTGGTAAAGGTAACGTGGAGAAATGGGTTGCTGTAGTAAAACCAGGCAAGATTATGTTTGAACTTGGTGGAGTACCTGAGGATATCGCTCGTGAAGCGATGCGTCTTGCTTCTCATAAACTACCAGTGAAAACGAAGTTTGTGAAACGTGAAGAATTGGGCGGTGAAGCAAATGAAAGCTAGTGAATTTCGCAACCTAACCTCTACTGAGATAGAGCAAAAAATATCCGGATTTAAAGAAGAACTCTTTAATCTCCGTTTTCAACTGGCTACCGGTCAGCTTGATAACCCTATGCGGATTCGTGATGTACGTAAAGAAATAGCTCGTGCTAAAACTATAATTCATGAGAGAATACTCGGCATTAGTTAATTGAATCGGACATTCTTGTCTATATTCAGGAAGGAGGCTAACTATGAGCGAAGAACGCAATGCTCGGAAAGTGCAATTCGGTAAAGTAGTCAGCGACAAAATGGACAAAACAATCGTTATTGCTGTTGAGACACACAAAACGCATAAGTTGTATCACAAGCGTCTTAAATCAACTAAGAAATTTAAAGCGCATGATGAGAATAATACAGCTAAAATTGGAGATACCGTTAAAATAATGGAAACTCGTCCGCTTTCTAAGGATAAACGCTGGAGATTAGTAGAAATCGTTGAAAAAGCGGTAATTATCTAAACCAGTTACAGGTTTTTTTCGAAAGGAGGAAATATCAATGATTCAACCATTTACACGTTTGCATGTAGCAGACAACTCCGGAGCGAAGGAACTAATGTGTATCCGCGTTTTGGGAGGAACTGGTCGTCGTACAGCAGCAATTGGTGATATGATCGTGTGTGCAGTAAAACAGGCAACACCAGGCGGCGTTGTCAAAAAAGGTGATGTCGTTAAAGCTGTTGTAGTTCGCACTAAACGTACAGTTCGTCGTAAAGACGGTTCATATATCGCTTTTGATGAAAATGCAGCGGTTGTTGTTAAAGATGATAAGAGCCCACGTGGAACTCGTATTTTTGGACCTGTTGCTCGCGAACTTCGCGACAGAGATTTCATGAAAATCGTTTCCTTGGCACCAGAAGTTATCTAAATCTAATACCCTTAAAGTTCTTGCAACGTATCGCAAGCCGCAGGAGGTGTAACAAATGCCAAAAGTTAAAAAAGTTCTAGAATCCCATAGCCATAAACTTCATGTGAAAAAAGATGATACAGTTATGGTGATCAGCGGTAAAGACAAAGGTAAAAAAGGCCGTGTCATTGCAGCTTATCCTCGTCACAATCGGGTACTAGTGGAAGGCGTCAATATGGTGAAAAAACACCAAAAGCCTAACCAAGCTAACCCGCAAGGCGGTATCATTGATCAAGAAGCAGCTATTCACGTATCAAACGTGATGCATATTGATCCTAAGAGCGGAAGCGTAACTCGCATCGGATACAAAGTATTGGATAACGGAAAAAAAGTTCGCGTAGCGAAAAAATCCGGAGAAGTTATCGACTAAGGAATAGTGAAGAAAGGAGGTTTGTGATCCATGGCAGTAAGAATGAAAGAACGTTTCTTGAACGAAATTACACCTGCTTTGATGCAGAAGTTTAATTATACGACAGTCATGCAAGTGCCGAAAATTGAGAAAGTAGTAATCAACATGGGTGTTGGTGAAGCTGTTTCGAATTCTAAAGTACTTGATGCCGCTGTTAATGATATGCAACTGATTGCAGGTCAAAAACCGGTCATTACTCGTGCAAAGAAATCCATCGCTGGATTTAAATTACGTGAGAATATGCCAATCGGCGTGAAGGTTACTCTTCGCGGTGAACGTATGTACTATTTCTTGGATAAATTGTTCAATGTAACACTTGCTCGTGTTCGTGACTTCCACGGTGTATCCACCAAAGCATTTGATGGACGTGGTAACTACACACTTGGACTTAAGGATCAATTAATCTTCCCTGAAATAGAGTATGACAAAATAGATAAAGTTCGTGGAATGGATATCGTTATCGTAACGACAGCCAATACAGATGAAGAATCCCGCGAGCTCTTGGCTCAACTGGGAATGCCTTTTGCGAAGTAATTTCGCAAATTAATTTCTCCGAAAATTATTAGGAGGTGTCAGGCTAAAGTGGCAAAAACTTCGATGGTAGTAAAACAACAACGTACACCAAAATATAAGGTTCGTGCTTATACTCGCTGTGAGCGTTGTGGTCGTCCGCATTCGGTGCTGCAAAAGTTTAAAATTTGCAGAATTTGTTTCCGTGAATTAGCTCATAAGGGCCAGATTCCTGGCGTGAAAAAAGCAAGCTGGTAAGAAGTCCATAACGGGAAGGAGGTTTACACACATGACTATGTCTGATCCAATTGCAGATATGCTGACTCGTATTCGTAACGCTAATACAGTACGCCATGAGACAGTAGAAATGCCTGCATCAACTATGAAGAAACAAATCGCTGATATCTTGAAGCGTGAAGGTTTCATTCGTGATGCAGAAGTTATCGCTGATAACAAACAAGGGATTATCCGTATTTTCTTGAAATATGGTCAAAATAATGAGCGCGTTATTACCGGTTTGAAGAGAATCAGTAAACCAGGCCTTCGCGTATACACGAAGAGTAATGAAGTTCCTCGTGTTCTAGGCGGTCTAGGTATTGCGATTATCTCCACTTCAAAGGGAGTTATAACGGATAAAGAAGCTCGTCAATCAAAAGCTGGCGGAGAAGTTGTCTGCTACGTTTGGTAATATAATGTCACAAGACAAGGAGGTGCAACACACATGTCTCGTATTGGTCGCAAGCCTATAGCAGTACCAAGTGGTGTAGAAATCACACTTAATAAGACAGTTATCACAGTTAAGGGACCTAAGGGGACTTTGACCCGTGAACTTCATAAAGACATGATAGTAACGGTAGATAACAACGAAATCAATGTAAACCGTCCATCTGATAACAAAACGCATCGTTCCCTTCACGGAACAACTCGCAGCGTTGTCAATAATATGGTTACGGGTGTAACTGAAGGATTTACGAAGAATCTGGAATTGGTTGGGGTCGGGTATCGTGCAAGCAAATCCGGAGATAAAATCGTATTGAACGTAGGTTACTCTCACCCAGTTGAAATTTCTCCAGAGCCAGGTATCGAATTTGAAGTACCTGTTAATACAAAAATCACCGTTAAGGGAATCGATAAAGAGCGCGTAGGTGCCTATGCTGCTGAGATTCGTTCCGTACGCGAGCCTGAACCTTACAAAGGTAAAGGAATTAAGTATGAAGGTGAACGCATTATCCGTAAGGAAGGTAAAGCTGGTAAGAAAAAATAAATTATTTTTTCTTATCTATCTTTTACCTTGTGCGTCTTAAAGTAGAGCTTTGAAGGCAAACTGAAAGGAGTGAAATGGAAGTCATGATTAACAAACAAGATAAGAACAAAGCGCGTGTAAGAAGACATCTTCGTGTTCGTAAGAAAATTACTGGAACCGTTGAACGTCCACGTCTTAACGTATTCCGTTCTTCAAAACATATCTATGCTCAACTAATTGATGATGTAACTGGCGTAACGATCGTATCAGCATCTACTGTTGATAAGGGACTTAGCGAAGGAATCAGCAATGGTGGTAACGTAGAATCCGCTCGTAAAGTTGGCGAATTGATCGCTAAACGTGCGAAGGATAAAGGTGTTGCATCTGTTGTTTTTGACCGCGGAGGTTACTTGTACCACGGACGGATTCAAGCACTTGCTGATGCAGCTCGTGAAGCAGGGCTAGAATTCTAAGACATTTTTAAAAAGGAGGTTAACGACTTGCGTGTAGATCCGAATACTTTAGAACTGACTGAAAGAGTTGTAAATATTAACCGCGTATCTAAAGTTGTAAAAGGCGGACGCCGTTTTAGCTTTAGCGCGTTGGTAGTTGTCGGCGATGGTAAAGGTTATGTTGGCGCTGGTATCGGTAAAGCTGGCGAAGTACCTGATGCGATCCGTAAAGGCATCGATGATGCTAAGAAAAATCTGATTCATGTTCCGCTTGTTGGAACAACCATTCCTCACCTTGTTACAGGTCACTTTGGTGCCGGTCTTGTTTTGTTGAAGCCAGCATCTGAAGGTACTGGAGTTATTGCCGGTGGTCCTGTACGTGCTGTTCTTGAACTAGCTGGTGTAGGAGATATCTTGACAAAATCTTTGGGTTCTTCGAACTCCATGAATGTGGTCAACGCAACTTTAGAAGGTTTATCCCGTCTAAAACGCGCTGAGGATGTTGCGAAATTACGCGGCAAATCCGTCGAAGAGTTGCTCGGTTAAGGAGTGAATGTCATGACTAAACTTCAAGTTACCCTTGTCCGTAGTCTAATTGGTCGTCCTGAGACTCAACGTACGACTGTTAATACATTAGGTTTGCGTAAAATCAACCAAATCGTGGTTCATAACGACAATCCTGCTATTCGTGGAATGATCAATAAAGTGAGCCATTTAGTATCAGTTTCAGAAATAGAAGGTTAGTCTACTTAGACTAACTTACAAATTTTAAGGAGGTGCAACGAACGATGAAATTACATGAGCTTTCCTCTACCCCTGGTGCCCGTAAAGAACGCAAACGCGTTGGACGCGGTACTAGTAGTGGTACTGGTAAAACATCAGGTCGTGGCCACAAGGGTCAAAATTCTCGTTCCGGCGGCGGTGTTCGTCCCGGTTTCGAAGGTGGACAAAACCCGTTGTATCGTCGCTTACCTAAACGCGGATTTACAAATCCTACGCGTAAAGAATATGCGATCGTAAACATCGAAGATCTTAACAACTTTGCAGCAGATACAGAAGTAACACCAGAATTTTTGTTCGAAAATGGAATCGTGAAAAATGCTAAAAGCGGAATCAAGATTCTTGGCAACGGCGAAGTAACAGTTAAGCTGTCTGTCAAAGCGAATAAGTTTTCTCAATCTGCGGTGGAGAAAATCGAGGCTGCCGGCGGTAAAACCGAGGTGATCTAATGTTCAAGACTCTTAGAAATATTTGGCATGTTGAAGATCTTCGCAAAAGAATTTTGTTCACGTTGTTCGTACTATTTATTTATCGGATAGGCACATTTATTCCGGTTCCCGGAGTAAACAAAGAAGCCCTAACCGCTAGTAATAATGCAGGTGCTGAATTGTTTGGTCTTCTCAACACTTTCTCGGGTGGAGCACTGTCTCAGTTCTCTATATTAGCCCTTGGAATTACGCCATATATTACAGCATCCATCATAGTGCAATTGCTCTCAATGGATGTTATTCCAAAGCTTGCTGAGTGGGCGAAACAAGGCGAGCATGGTAAGAAAAAGTCAACACAATTGACACGTTATGCTACGATAGTATTAGGTTTAATTCAAGCGTTCGCGATGTCTATCGGTTTCAACCGTTTATATGGAACCGAAATGATTCCTAATGCAACATTTGGTAAATATGTTTTGATTGCAATCGTTTTGACTGCAGGTACAGCGTTCCTAATGTGGCTTGGTGAGCAGATTACGGAAAAGGGTATTGGTAACGGGATCTCGATCATCATCTTCGCAGGTATCGTAGCAAATATCCCAACGTATATTCGTACAACGGCTCAATCTGATTTCATTCAAGAGAATCAATTGTTTATGAATTCACTAAAGACTATTATTATTCTTATTGTGATCGTGGCGATTATTGTTGGAGTAATATTTATTCAACAAGGTATTCGCAAGATTCCAGTACAATATGCTAAACGCGTTGTTGGTAACAAAATGTACGGAGGACAAAATACGCACATACCGCTGAAGATAAATGCAGCAGGCGTAATTCCAGTTATCTTCGCCGTTTCGTTACTACAGTTTCCAATTATTATTGCAAACTTTTGGTCTACACATGCGTGGGCAAAATGGGTTACCGTTAACCTAAGACATGATGAACCTCTTGGTATGGTACTCTACGTTATGATGATCATTGGTTTTACATTCTTTTATACATTTGTTCAGATGAATCCTCAACAAATGGCTGATAATATGAAGAAGAATGGCGGATATATCCCAGGCATACGCCCAGGGAAAGCAACAGAGAAGTATATGACAAGAGTTATGTCTCGTCTGACTATGTCTGGTGCCATATTCCTTGCTGTAATCTCTTTAATGCCAATATTATTAGGATCTTTGGCTGGTTTGCCTAGCTCGGTTCAAATCGGGGGTACTGCATTGCTCATCATTATTGGTGTAGCATTGGATACTATGAAGCAAATCGAAAGTCAATTGATCAAACGCCATTATAAAGGTTTCATTAATAAATAATGGATAGGTCCGGAGAAGTTGTTGAACTTCCCGGCGCCTGTTGCGTTATTTCTTGCAATGGGAAACTCTTGGAGGGAGTGACAGATATTGAACATTCTATTCATGGGCCCTCCTGGGGCAGGTAAAGGAACGCAAGCAGCGGCAATTGTGAACGAGTACGGTGTTCCTCATATTTCAACAGGTGATGCATTTCGTCTGGCGATAAAAGAGGGAACACCAATCGGGAACAAAGCCAAAGAATATATGGATCAAGGCTTGTTGGTACCGGATGATGTAACGATCGGGATTGTGGAAGAACGGCTACAGCAGTCCGATTGCGAAAAAGGTTTTTTATTGGACGGATTTCCAAGAACACTTTCGCAAGCGGAGGCGCTTGAGGGCATTCTATCACGCTTAAACACTCAATTGGATCATGTCATTAATTTGAAGGTAGACCGCAACAAATTGTTAGCGCGTCTTACTGGACGACGGATATGCAAGAACTGTGGAGCCACATATCATGTGATCTTTAACCCGCCTATACAGGAAGGTATATGTGATAAATGCGCTGGTGAATTGTATCAACGCTCTGATGATAACGAAGAGAGCGTAGGAACTCGCCTTGACGAATATATCAACAAAACAACACCGCTCCTAGAATTCTATGAGAACAAAGGTAAATTGCGTCAGATCGATGGTGAAAAGGAAATTGGTGCGGTTTCCGCTGAAATCGTATCATTACTGCGAGGTTCGATGTAATGATCATTAGTAAGTCCACAACGGAACTTGGCTTTATGAATGAAGCTAGACATAAATTGGTGACAGGTTTGCTTGTTAACCCGTACATCTTCATTCTTAAATCAATCACTCTTCTAAGGACTACAATGGTTTTCCTGCTCGCATTTGCGCTTCGGTCTAGGTGCATGGATTTCCCGACAGTTGCAAATTAAACTACCAATTACATTACTGCTTGTTAATGGGATGATCACAAAACTGAAGTCGTAGGTGATTGTATATGAAAGAACAAACCGATACGCACATCGGTCAAATTGTGAGAATCTTGAGAGGTAAGGATACCGGACAGGTAGCTGTTATACTCTCAAAAGCCGATAACAAGTTTGTCTATATTGCGGATGGGGATAAACGAAAGTTTGACCAAGCGAAAAAGAAAAATCTTCTTCATCTGGAACCCCAGCCTTTTATTAGCAGTGAAGTTGTAGACAGTTTAATTGAAAGCGGTCGGGTAACAAACGGCAAACTGCGTCATGCAGTTATGAAGTTTAATGAGTCCACCGCAATACATGCTGAAGAGAAAGGAGACTAACTGTGGCTAAAGAAGATGTAATTGAAATTGAAGGTACGGTCCTTGAGTTGCTTCCAAATGCAACATTTAAGGTAGAACTTGAGAATGGTCATCAAATACTTGCCCATGTTTCAGGAAAGCTACGGATGCACTTTATCCGTATTCTGACGGGAGACAAAGTGGTCGTACAGTTATCACCTTATGATTTATCCAAAGGTCGTATAACATACCGCAAATAGTTCTCTTAAACAAAGATTACTAGTAAGATTGTAGTGTGTTTTGCTCGGCAAAGCATAGTTGTTACTACGAAGTAAGTTTTGCATCGCAAAACTTGGTGAATGCTTTCGAAGTCAGTTTTGCTTCGCAAAACTGAGCTGATCCTTACGAAGTTAGTTTTGCTTCGCAAAACTTTAGGGAGGTAATTAACATGAAGGTAAGACCTTCTGTAAAACCCATGTGCGAAAAATGTAAAGTTATTCGTCGCAAAGGGACAGTAATGGTGATTTGCGAAAATCCGAAACACAAACAAAAACAAGGTTAAAGAAGGGGGTGTAGCGTAAAATGGCTCGTATAGCTGGTGTGGATTTGCCACGTGAAAAGCGCGTTGAGATCGCCTTGACTTACATTTTCGGGATTGGTAGAACAACTTCCCAGATGATTTTGAAAGAAACAGGCATTAGTTCTGAAACTCGTGTTAGAGATTTGACGGAAGATGAAGTGAGCAAATTACGTGAAACGATCGACAAGATGGTTAAGGTTGAAGGTGACCTTCGTCGTGAAATTTCCATGAATATTAAACGTCTAGTTGATATTGGTTGCTATCGTGGTGTGCGTCATCGCCGTGGGTTGCCGGTTCGCGGACAACGTACCAAGACGAATGCACGTACACGGAAAGGCCCTCGTCGTACGGTAGCAAATAAGAAGAAATAATAAGGGGGGATAAAGAACAATGGCTAAACCGAAAAAAGTCGTACGTACTAAACGTCGTGACCGCAAAAATATCGAATCTGGCGTGGCACATATTCGTTCCACGTTCAACAATACTATTGTAACTATTACGGATCCACACGGAAACGCAATTTCTTGGGCAAGCTCAGGCGGTCTAGGATTTAGAGGTTCCCGTAAATCTACACCATTTGCTGCTCAAATGGCTGCTGAACAAGCTGCTAAGGCTGCAATGGAACATGGTATGAAAACAGTTGAAGTTATGGTTAAAGGTCCTGGTGCTGGTCGTGAAGCAGCGATCCGTTCTTTACAGGCTGCTGGATTGGAAGTTAACGTAATTAAAGACGTTACTCCAGTTCCACATAATGGATGCCGCCCACCTAAACGTCGTCGTGTCTAATAAAGTCTACCTGAACAATGTGGTATAAAACCGGCGCAATCTGCTAACAATGGTTGTTTAGGCATACTACATGGATACGCTTGACATGGTGACTAGTTCATATAGGAGCGACGCTTGAAGGAGGGAAAATACGTGATTGAAATCGAAAAGCCGAAAATCGAGACTGTAGATGTCAACGAAGATGGAGCCTATGGGAAGTTCGTAATAGAACCGCTGGAACGGGGATATGGTACTACTTTGGGGAATTCACTTCGACGGATTATGTTATCATCACTGCCTGGTGCAGCTGTAACATCGGTTCAGATTGACGGTGTTCTACATGAGTTCTCAACAGTTCCGGGTGTGAAAGAAGACGTGACGGAGATCATCCTGAATCTGAAAGCTCTATCCCTTAAAATTCATTCTGACGAAGAGAAAGTGTTCGAGATTGATGCTGAAGGCGAAGGAGTAATCACTGCAGCTGATATTCGTGCGGATAGTGATGTTGAAATCCTTAACCCGGATCTTCACATTGCAACATTGGGTCCTGGTGCTAGACTTCACATGCGTATTTTTGCTAGTCGTGGCCGTGGCTATGTAACAGCAGATAAGAACAAACGTGATGACCAACCAATTGGCGTTATTCCGATTGATTCTATCTACACTCCGATTTCTCGTGTCAATTATGGCGTAGAGAATACTCGGGTAGGGCAAGTTACGAACTACGACAAACTAACTCTAGAAATTTGGACTGATGGTAGCATCAGACCAGAAGAGGCAGTGAGTCTCGGTGCCAAGATTTTGACTGAGCATTTGATGCTATTTGTAGGACTTACAGATGAAGCTAAAGATGCAGAGATCATGGTTGAAAAAGAAGAAGACAAAAAAGAAAAAGTGTTAGAGATGACGATCGAAGAGCTCGATCTCTCAGTCCGCTCTTACAATTGCCTTAAGCGTGCTGGTATTAACACAGTGCAAGAACTTACTACTAAAACCGAAGAAGATATGATGAAGGTTCGTAACTTGGGCCGCAAATCTTTAGAGGAAGTACAAGAGAAGCTTGAGGAACTTGGTTTAGGTCTTCGGACGGAAGAATAGCTTCTTAGATTCGTTAGTGAAGGAGGGGAAAACATGGCATACCAAAAGTTGGGCCGCGATTCCAGCGCACGTAAGGCATTATTTCGTGACCTGGTAACGGACCTATTCTTATACGAACGCATCCAAACAACGGAAGCTAAGGCAAAAGAAGTTCGTTCTATTGCTGAAAGACTGATCACTAAAGCGAAAAAGGGAGATCTTCATGCCCGTCGTCAAGTGGCAGCATTCGTACGTAAAGAAACTATTGATGGTGAACAAGACGCTATTCAAAAATTGTTTACAGATTTGGCACCTCGTTACTCTGAGCGTCCAGGTGGATACACTCGTATCCTTAAACTAGGACCTCGTCGTGGCGATTCTGCGCCTATGGTATATTTGGAATTAGTAGATCGCGCGTAAGCGTGTAAACTGACGAAATGGAGAAAGGGGAATAAAGAATCTTAGATTCTAGATTAGCCCTTTTTTTCACTTCATTTCGGAACAATAGAAGCTCCGAAAGGAGCTTCTTTTTCTTTATTGTTCTTCTTCTTACTGAGGGCTTAATTGAGGTGAGATAAATGATGCGTAATCTTTGTATGAAGGTTAGTTACGAAGGTACGAATTATAACGGATTCCAGACACAACCAGATGGAATTACGGTGCAGGATCGATTGGAGCAAGCAATTAAGAGTTTGACAGGGGAAGAATTGAAAATTATAGCTTCTGGCCGAACAGATTCAGGTGTACATGCCTATGGACAGGTATTTAATTTCACTACTTCTTCTATCATACCTGTGGAACGATGGTGTATGGCTCTAAACACGCGTCTCCCGCAAGATATCATTGTGAGGGATGCAATAGAGGTTCCGTTATCTTTTCACGCTAGAAGGGCCGCTAAGCGTAAGACATACCTATACACGATTAATGCGAATCAGTTTATTGATGTATTTCAAAGACGGACTCAATACCATCATACTAGTAGATTGAACACTGCTGCTATGGAGGAAGGGTTGAAGCATTTAATTGGTACTTATGACTTTAGTTCCTTTGCTTCAAAAAATTCGACCAAACCCTCACATATACGGACATTGTATGATGCATATATGGTGGTTGATCAATCTATGTGTCGACCGAATACTCGGGATCAAGGTGTCATCCATACCTACTTAACGGGAAGTGGTTTTCTTCAGCACATGGTCCGAATTATAATGGGAACCTTACTAGAGGTTGGGGAAGGCAAAAAAAACGCCGACGATATTCCTATAATACTCAATTCGTTGGACCGTTCTAAGGCAGGACCAACAGCCGAAGGAAAAGGGCTTACGTTATGTAGTGTGGAGTATAGTGATCTTTAATTGCAGCATTTCAATTCTATTTAAGTAATGATTCAAAATTGTTAAGGAGGTTATTCGGATGAAGTGTCCTGTTTGTAATGATATTCGTATGCGTGAAGTAGAGAAAAATGATGTTATGATTGATGTTTGTCCTGAGTGCAAGGGTGTATGGCTTGACCGGAATGAACTTGAGAAATTAATGTCTGAAGTACGTGAACAACGTCCTGCTTATAACGAGTGGAATGATAAGCGTTACGAAGAGGGAAAATACGATTCTAAATATCCCCAAAATAGCAACTCGAATGGTCATTACAAGAAGAAGAAATCTGTTTTGGATGTATTTAGTGATCTATTTTAAGAATGTGAAATATTTTTGGTGTAGAACGGAATAATTATAAAAATACTCTTGCGAATTGTATGTATATGCTGTACAATAAAAATTGTGTTTTCTTAATGGCTTTCCCACAGCCCCAAATAAGATGATCACATTAATATTAAAATAATTATGATTTTGCTAACTACTATGATCGAATATGATCGAATAAATAAACAAGATTAATTTTCGTACGAAAACAAGGAGGAACTATCTATGCGCACCACCTATATGGCTAAGCCAAACGAATTAGAGCGCGATTGGCACATCATTGATGCTGAAGGTAAAACGCTTGGTCGTTTAGCTTCAGAAGCTGCTGCTCTTATTCGCGGCAAACACAAGCCACAATTCACAACACATGTTGACACAGGAGATTTCGTTATTGTGATCAATGCTGAGAAGATTCACTTAACAGGTAACAAATTACAGGATAAGAAATACTACCGTCACTCCATGTATTCAGGTGGATTGAAAGTAACTTCAGCTGGAGACATGCTTAAGACTAAGCCTGAACGTGTTCTTGAAGCAGCAGTTTATGGTATGCTTCCTAAAACCCGTATGGGTAACAGTATGAAATTGAGACTTAAAGTCTATGCAGGTACGGATCATCCACATGTAGCACAAAAACCAGAAGTCTACGAACTTCGCGGGTAATTAAAAGGGAGGACAGTTTTCATGGCACAAGTACAATACTATGGTACAGGTCGTCGTAAACATTCGGTAGCACGTGTTCGCCTTCTACCGGGTGAAGGACGCATTCTAATCAATAAACGCGACATCAATGAATACTTCAATCTAGAAACACTAAAGCTGATCGTTAAACAACCTCTTAACTTAACAGAGACTTTGGACAAATACGATATTCTCGTAATTGCTCACGGTGGAGGAACTTCTGGTCAAGCAGGCGCAATTCGTCACGGTATTTCACGTGCATTGCTGAAAGTAGATCCTGAGTTACGCCCTGCTCTTAAGAAAGCAGGATTCTTGACTCGTGATCCACGTATGAAGGAACGTAAGAAATACGGACTTAAAGCTGCACGTCGTGCTCCTCAGTTCTCGAAACGTTAATATCCCTTGCTTATCAAGGAAATCAAGCCTCTGGCCCTTTGGGTCAGGGGCTTTAATTTTGCCCTCTGAATATGCCCGCTCCTACTGTCAGGAAGTCATTAACAAGATGGCGAAAGAAATCAAAACGATTGATACCGGCTTCATGGCTCTGAACTCCAAGACATCCCTTCCCACCGTGTTCTAGCTTAGACAAAAACTACACTAGGGTTATTACGAAAACGCCACTCAGAGCAATATAGAGGCCCTGTAACGCTTATATGTTCTAAGGATGAAGAGGTTCCACTGGATAGATACGGCCAGATACCTAGGTTTATTTCGCAAGCAAATACAGGTCTATCTCACAGCATTTGTTGTCACTGTGAAACGAATGGTTAAGCTAATAGAGCAAAAGCAGCCCATTCTCTGACAAGGAATGAGCTGCTTTATTTTAGTTTTCCGATCACTTTTACCTTCCGAGGCTACCTTTATTCAGAAAATCGAGGCTTTTGCAGACTCTCTTAACAGGTGTCTTTTTACGTTGGATAAGTATCCGTTTTATCAGGGTTCCGTTTACTTGGCGATTGCCGAAGGGCATGCAGATTGTCCGGCAGCTGCCGGACGGCCGGAGAGGAGCAGCACAGCACCCCAGACCAATTTAATGGCAAGATCCACATAAACGACGGTGTGAAAGGACAGGTCCGGCCAGAACATCCCGGCCAGGGCGTTGGCGCTTAGCAGGACGGCCAGCAGGATCATGGAGCGTCCATGCACCCATGCCATCGGAACAAAATGAAGGCCTATTGCCAAAAAGGCACCCAGCCAGACCATCCGGTAATTGCCGTCTCCGAAGTGAGGACCGCCAATCAATACCATTAGTATAAACATTAGAATAATAGAATAGAGCGTCATTTTGCCTTGAAAGGCGGTTTGCGGACCGTAGGATAGTCTGCGGTTCACTGTTTTGTTGGTCAATATTCCAAATATTCCGGCCATATACCCTAGTGAAAATACAGGCATGGAAATGAGCTGCGTTCCGCCCGCAAGCAGTCCCGCAAACAGGATGGCGGCCACCCAGACCAGCCACAACCCGCATACCCTTTTATTCAGAAAGATTTTGCCCCGATCTTGTCTTACGTTTTCCCCCATGATCTTCTTCCTCCTATGTATCTGTTCGTTAATCTTTATCAGTATGGCACCTAAATATGCATATTAATCTGCAAAAACACCTGCAGCCGCACCGCAATTTATATATATGTTGTAATTACTGGAATGATGGTCGGTGAAGGCGAGGGAGGTGAATATACATATGAATCATTTAGATAAAGAGCTTGAGGACCTCGATCTGGAGTTGATCGAACTCAATCAGGTGGAAGCAATTCCGTCAACAGCCGCTACAAGCGGCAGCTGCAGTTCCTCCACCTGCGGGTCATCGTCCTGTTCCTCCTCGTGCGCTTAAGACTGGAAGTAAGGCAAGGATATTAAAATACTATTTTATAAAAAGAATGATGTCAAATAAAGGATTAGAATAAGGGATTTGGAAGCTTCTGACCTGGAATTGATTGAATTGGAACAAGCAGATGCAATTCAGCAGTGGCAGTTCCTCCACTTGAGGTTCATCATGCTCTACAGAACCTATCTAAAGTAATCGGAACTAAAATATTAACTTCCTTTGTATAGCGTAGAATTGGGAACTAATCGGAACTAAACATTTAGGAACGTAAGAAATACGGACTTAAAGCAGCACGTCGTGCTCCTCAGTTCTCGAAACGTTAATATTATTTTGGAAAGACCCATTCCTATAGGAATGGGTCTTTTTTTGAAATATAAGAATTTATATGCTGTACATAATAAATGATCCTTATATTTTTACGAGAAACGGATGCCGTCCCTTGAAAGGACGGCGCAGCTGTTTCTTCTTACTAAGTATGTAAGGTTGTATAAACCTTGTTGCACTCACTTTGATCATTTGTCATACATAATATTAAATTAGAAATTATCTTAAATCATTGACATACTATGGGAATTATCTATACTATAATAGATAATTCATATTAGTTAAGTGGGGATTGAGAACCATACTCATTTAGAAACGGGGGAAATAAACATGAATTTACTAGAAAAGGAACAAATGATTAAGGAGAAGGCAGATGAGTTTGAAAATGCATCTGCTGAGGAAGTCATCAGATTCGCAGTAGAGACATTTCCTAATATTACATTTGCTTGTAGTTTTGGAGCTGAAGATGTGGTATTGGTCCATATGGTACAACAAATTAGCCCGACCACAGATATTTTTTACTTAGATACAGACTTTCACTTCCAACAGACGTATGAGACGAGAGACCAAATGGCTCTGAATTATGGTATTGATTTCGTAAGAGTATCACCCAAGATAACACCTGAAGAGCAGGCCGCACAATATGGTGAAGCACTATGGAAGACGGAACCCAATGCATGTTGTAATATTAGAAAAGTAGAACCACTTACAAGAATTTTATCCGAATATGATGCATGGATTACAGGTGTTAGACGTGATCAAGCTCCTACGCGTGCGAATACTAGAAAAGTAGAATACGATGCGAAATTCGGACTTGTTAAATTTAATCCTATCGCCGCTTGGACATCTGATGAAGTGTGGAATTATATTCGGGAGAATAATGTGCTGTATAATCCTTTGCATGATCAGAATTTCCCAAGTATTGGTTGTGAACAATGTACACGTCCTGTAATGCCAGGAGAAGATCCTCGTGCAGGTCGATGGGCAGGTAATGAGAAAACAGAATGTGGGCTTCATAAATAATTAGCATTCATAATAGCATGATACAAGGAGAGAAACAGATGACTACAATACTTCCTCATGGTGGGAAACTGATTCAGCGTGTGATACAAGGTGAAGCAAGAGAAAAGTTATTGCAAGAAGCAAAGAGTTGGAAGAAGATTGCAATCAATACGTGGACGATTTCTGATTTAGATCTTATTGGTGTGGGAGCATTTTCTCCGTTACAAGGATTCTTAAATGAAGTTGACTATCGCTCTGTTATTTCTTCTATGAGACTTGCAGATGGTACGGTATGGTCCATACCGATTACGCTGGCTATAGATGATGCTACCGCAGCTAGTCTAACACTTAATGAACAGGTAGCTCTCGTAGGTGCAGAGGATGACGTCATTTACGGGACACTTCTCGTAGAGAGTATTTATACTGTAGATCAAGAGGAAGAAGCGCTCCAAGTATTTAAGACGAATGATCCAGAGCATCCAGGGGTTAAGAAGTTGCAGGAGCGTTCTTCGATCTATGTGGGCGGAGCCATTCAAGTTCTAAATCGACCTGAGCCAGCTAAATTTAAAGAGTTCTACTTCGATCCGGTTGACACGCGTCGTTTATTCGCTGAAAAGGGTTGGAATACCGTTGTAGGTTTTCAGACTCGAAATCCTGTGCATCGTGCTCATGAGTATATTCAGAAAAGTGCTATGGAAATTGTAGATGCTTTGTTCTTGAATCCACTTGTGGGAGAGACAAAGTCCGACGATGTTCCCGCAGACGTAAGAATGAATAGCTATCTAACGCTACTTGAGAATTATTACCCTGAGGATCGTACTTTCCTTGGTGTATTCCCAGCTGCTATGCGTTATGCAGGACCGCGTGAAGCGATTTTTCATGCGATGGTTCGCAAGAACTATGGATGTACACATTTTATCGTAGGACGAGACCACGCGGGTGTAGGCGATTATTATGGAACGTATGAAGCACAGGAGATATTTAAGAACTTTACCGCTGAAGAGCTGGATATTACTCCGCTATTTTTTGAACATAGCTTCTTCTGCACTCGGTGTGGGAATATGGCATCTAGCAAAACATGTCCACATGGCAAAGAGGATCATATGACACTATCTGGAACAAAGGTTCGAGCTTTATTACGTGATGGACTTTGTCCACCGCCAGAATTTACTCGGCCTGAAGTTGCAAAAGTACTTATTGAAGGTATGGCTTAAGAACAGAACTCATAATATCAGGTTATATTTGTCCACCCCCGCCCATATAGATGGATTAGAGTCCATGTGGGACAGGAGGTGGCTTTTCTATGTCCAAGCCTAAGTCAAAAGAAGTTGTGTTATGGATCAGGCTTAATTCAATTAAGAAATGGTTCATAGGGATTGGCTTACTGATCGTGTTTGTTATTATCCTAATGTATGAGGTTCCTACCACCAAAACAATGAATTACTGGAGCTTGCCTTTGTCAGGGAAAATTATTGCTCTAGATGCCGGTCATGGTGGACCTGATGGAGGAGCAGTCAGTCGACAAGGCGTCATCGAGAAGGATATTAACTTGGCCATTGCGCTTTACTTGCGTGATTATTTGCAGCAGGCAGGGGCTGTTGTTGTGATGACTAGGGAAGGAGATTATGATCTTGCTGATCCCAGTACCCGTGGGTATTCTAAACGCAAAACAGAAGACTTGAAACAGCGTGTGAAATTAATTGAAGATAAGAAAGCAGATCTATTCATTAGCATTCATATGAATAGTATTCCATCCAACAGGTGGAGTGGGGCTCAGGTGTTCTATTACCCTAATCACGCAGATAATTTAGCCTTAGCAGATCTCATTCAGGAAGAGATGAGACGAAACTTAGAGAATACGGATCGAATCGCAAAAACGGTGAAAACGGTGTATATTCTTCAAGCGTTGAAGATTCCATCTGCACTTGTAGAGGTAGGTTTTCTGTCTCATCCAGAGGAGTCAATGCTTCTTAAAGATGTTGAGTATCAGCGGAAAGTAGCTGCAGCTATATATAAGGGTATTCTGCGATATGGTTCTGGGGAGAAGTCTAAATTATCGTCAGATGGAGAAAGGTAATGATATAATCATTGAAGAACTAACGATCTCAATTTAATTATACCAATTTATGAAGTAGGGGTGTTGCCATCATGTTGTCGCGTGAGCAAGTGCAGGAGATTCTACAACCGATTGTTGATCCGAGTAATGGTAAGAGTTTAAGTGAAATGCAGCTCATTCGCCATATTATGATTAAAGAAGATAGGATTTCTCTGTCTGTCATTTGTTTGGAACAAGGTGATGATTATCGGAAAACGATAGAACATGAGATTCGTGATCGTCTGAAAGCAGCTGGGGTGGAAGATGTTCATATTCGTATGCGGGATGCGACAGACCATGACAGACAAGCTCTTAATGGACAGGATACTAACGGGAATGAAGAAGATGGACGGAAGCTCAAGGGACATGGTGCGGGGTTAGAGAATCATGCATTACTTCAAGAAGATTCAGGTGTCCATTTCATCGCAATCGCAAGTGGAAAAGGTGGCGTCGGTAAATCTACGGTAACGGTGAACTTGGCAGTAGCTCTGGCTAGACAAGGTAAAAGAGTAGGGTTGATTGATGCAGACATCTACGGATTCAGTGTTCCAGATATGATGGGTCTTGAAGAAGGACCTATTGTGGATGATGAGATCATTATTCCTGTGGAGCGTTTTGGTGTGAAGGTGATGTCTATGGGGTTCTTTATTCGTGAGAACAATCCAGTGATATGGCGGGGGCCAATGCTTGGTAAAATGCTCAGACAATTTCTTAGCGACGTAGGGTGGGGGGAGTTGGATTATCTACTATTGGATCTTCCTCCTGGTACGGGTGATGTAGCGTTAGATGTCCATCAGATGCTGCCTCAGAGTAAAGAGATTATTGTGACTACCCCACACGCTACAGCAGCATTTGTGGCCGCTAGAGCAGGTGCTATGGCTCTTCAAACCGATCATGAAATACTAGGTGTGGTGGAGAACATGGCTTATTATGAATGTGGTGCCTGTGGAGAACGGGATTTTGTGTTTGGGAAAGGTGGGGGAGCGCGGTTAGCTGAGACGCTTCATACCGAATTGTTAGCACAACTTCCGCTTGGTGTTCCTGATAATCATCCATCTGAAGCCGATTTCTCGCCATCCATATATAAACAAGATTCAGTTAGTGGCCAAATTTATGATGAGATCGCAAGGGTTGTTGTTGAAAAATGTGAAAAAGACTGACCGATGAGTCAGCCCTTGAATGTTATAAGTTGAGCTCCCTGTATGTAGGGAGTTTTTTTTATTGGAGTATGAGTGATGAATTATCCTTACTCACTACCACCACTTTCGCTCCCCCCACCGCCTTCAGCTCCTCCGCTACCGCCACCTTCACCTTCTTTTTTATCCTTCTCAGGTTGAAGCTCTTCTTTGACGACGGATTTAAGCAGCTCCATAACTTCCATTCTAAAAAGTGGATTTTGCATGGCTTCTTGCATAACCGTCATGGATTGCTTACGGTAATCCGAAGTTTTGGTAAGATCGAGAAACATTTTCATCATCTCTGGTGATTTCATAATTTCGGATACTGATTTCTGGTAAGTTGGGTCTTTAATGAGTTCCTGATGGAGTTTTTTATTCTCCGAGCTAATCGCTTTGGCGAAATCACCAGCAAATTTAGGGTCCTTCATAATCTTTTCTAATTCTTTCTTATACTCGGGAGCTGTGAGGGTATCCTTTACAGTCGTACGTAACTCCTCTGAGGATTGGGCCGACATCATTTTCATACCCGTCCCTCCTCCGGATGCTCCACTGCCACCGCCCATCGCTTCCTCCACCGCTTTTTTGCCTTCGTCACTTTTGAGAATATCCACAACCATTGATTTTGTTTCCTTATAGCTACCTTGGGAAGAACTGCTCTGTTCACTTCCGCAAGCCGTCAATGCCACAGTAAGAACGAATATCAGTCCCAATACACGTATATCCGTCATTTTCATCAGCAAAATCCTCCTTCACATAGATACTGACTGTAGTATGTGGAACTGAAATGCAAAATATGTTCAAAAGGCATGGTTTTTTATTGAGAACGTTGGTAAAATAATGTCTTATGGAGGTGGGCTTTTGAGTTTAAGAAAATGGTTTAACTTATTCTGGAAGACATTATTGATTGGAGCGATAGCTTCCCTTATAACGGGAGTATTGTTGCAGTTCGGAACGGAACGAATTGTTTTTAAAGGTTCATCAGATTATATTGTTTATTTTGTTATATTAATTGGGTATGGAATGCTTGCTAGCGTATATTCACAGATGGGATTTTTTGCATATCTGATATTGAATTATATGGCTAACGGTGTATTCTCGAGAAAAGTATGGCAGTACATACAGATGGTCCTTACTGTCTTAGCGTTGCTAGAACTCCTATTCTTCCGTAGAATTGTTGGCGGGCAAAGTGACCAATGGTCTGATCTGATATTGGGTCTATCGATATTGGTTGTATCTATTGGGGTAGCCTACTTTAAAGCAAAGTGGACAAACCTCTCAGCATGGGTTCCGACGTTGTTCTTCATGATTGCGATTACAATCGTTGAAGCGGTCGGGGGTCTTAAAATTGGCGTCGACACTGCCACTGCCTTCATTGTTATTCCCCTAATGGTATGTAACGCATACCAAATTCTAATTCTTCACCGTGTAGTGCAAAATAAAAAGAGCTAATGAATTAGCTCTTTTTTGCTACATATTCATAAATACTTTACTGAATTGAAGCTTGATCGCGTACTTCAGTGCCTTTTGTCTCTGCTTGATTAATTAAATCTGATACACTCACGAATTCATATCCCTGTTTACGTAGCTCATCAATGATGAGTGGTAAGGCTTCATGCGTTTGTTTGCAGGAATCACTTGCATGAAGGAGAACAATGTCGCCAGGATGGGCTTTCTTGGTTACACGGTCAACGATATTTTGGACACCGATGTTTTTCCAATCTAAGGAGTCTGTATCCCATTGAATGACCTTATAATTCATACCTTCTGCGATCTTGAGTACTCTTTTGTCAAAATCACCATTGGGCATGCGGATCAGGTTCGGTTCTTTTCCCGTCAAATCTGTCAAAACGGAATGAGCTGTTGAAATCTGCTTTGAGATCTCTTCATCACTTAAAGTGCTGTAATTAACATGTTTGTGACCATGACTACCGATTTCGAAGCCACTATCTTTGATGTTCTTAACGATGTCTGGATGAGTTTTGCTCCATGGAGAGGAGAGAAAGAAGGTAGCTTTCTGTACATTCTTTTCTTTTAGGATGTTTATAATGGGATCTGGACGCTTTTCACCCCAACTGATGTCAAAGGTCAGTGCAATGACTTTCTTGTCCGTAGGCACGCTGTAAATGGCTGAGGGTGCACCTGCAGAGAACACCGTGATCTGATCTCTCTCAATATACACAATCCCGATTGCGAACAGCGCAGCAGCCATAACAAATAAGAATCGTTTGATCTTTCTCCAGCTAAGCACATAAAAAAATGAGTTCATTGTAATAAGACGCTCCTCTCGTGCACGAATGCTTGTTTACTTCAAATTGTATGCTCGTACTTGAAAGTTATTACTAAGAGGAGGTACCTATTCTATGTTTAGATTCTCGATGTTTATAAAAGACTTAAGGTTCATCAAGAAGACGTTATTGTTGTCTACTATTCTGTTCGTGATCGGTATCCTTGTAGGTTGGATTAGCACGGGAGCTATCGAGGAGATCATTATGAGCCAAATCAGCGGACTCCAGCAGGTTGCAACTAATCTAAGTGAATCAAGTCACCCGCAGTGGAGTTTTTTCAAGTTTATATTCCTTAACAATAGTATCAAAGGAGTCCTGATTATTTATCTAGGTGCATTCTTTGGTATACTGCCGGTCATTTTTTTACTTATTAATGGTATGGTGATTGGATATTTAGTCCATGCGTCGGCATTACAAGGGGTAGATATGTTTGATCTGATTGTAAAAGGGTTACTTCCTCATGGCATCATCGAAATTCCGGCCATTATCGTTGCCTGTGCCTTCGGCTTGCGCTTTGGTATGTTGGTGCTCGTGAGTATGACTCAATGGAATCGCGAGAAGCGGGCACATCTTGGAGACACTTGGGAACATTTCATGAGAAGAGTCGGCCCGATCACAATATGGATTGTGATTTTACTATTTATTGCTGCCATTATTGAGAGCACATTCACCTTTTGGTTGCTGAAATAAAATTTATTTGCGTTTGGATTCATAATTTTCCCAATAAGTGAGCATAACAGTAAAACAGCTATTAGATTTCATTCAGAGAAGAACTCTGTTTAAATCAAATAGTTACTTGACGAGGAGGCAATGTTATATGCTGGGTATGCTCTTTAATGAGAAGGAGTGCAAGGAATTGGATTATGTTCTGCGCAGGGAACTGGATGAAATGTTACTTGATTTAGGTGACAAACGATTAGATCAAGATATAAGACAGGTGATTGCCAAACGATATAAAACAGTATTTACAATGTATGCCCGTGTAGCGCCCCCGAAAGAACTTTCGAAGTACGCACGCAACAGTAAATTCCCCCAATTGAAATACTAATCAAGGATAATCGACTCAAAGGTCCTGAAAGGATGGTATTCGTTCGTTAACAGATGAAATATGTATGGAAGTTTAATCTATCTAATATTTTTCGAAAAAAGTGTTGACTAATTCAGTCAAAATATGATAAATTAATTCTCGCTTCCTTTTGTGATTGGTCATCTGCTAGACAGGCCGATAAATAGTAACTTGAAACTTCCAAAAAAAAGTACTTGCAAAACAATAGGGTAGCATGTTATGATATAGTAGTTGTCGCCGAGAACAACTGATGACAACGAAAGAGTAATTGATCTTTGAAAACTGAACAACGAGTGAGTAAAGATTTCACGAAAGT
>NZ_JBNPWS010000032.1:0-61877 GCF_050433705.1 Paenibacillus sp. DS2015
TTTCTTTTTCGTGCAAAAACAAGAGCAGGCTATCTTTTCGATAACCTGCTCTTGTTCTTGATTTTTGGCCTGCGCCTTAACTTAATGACATTGTGGCTTGGGGGCCTCTTTTTTTTATAAAAAAAGTTAAAGTAACACTGCCTTGTTTATTACTTATTACCTCTCACTACTCAATGCATTTGTTCGATATTCCCCCGGGGTTAATCCCGTCCACTTTTTAAAAGCGCTTTGGAATGCGCTCGGCTCCGAATAATGAAGAAGATAAGAAATCTCCCCCACTCTATATTCTGGTTTGGCTAAATAACTAACGGCAAGCTCTTTACGAACCATATTTACTAAGCGGTTATACGACATATGCTCCTGCTTCAACTTGCTTTGTAATGTCCTCGGACTCATGTTAAATTTCTTAGCTGTGTCTTGTAACGTCGGCGAGAACGATGGCATGCATTCAATAATCCATTTATATAATTGATCGGACAACTGTTGACCCTGAGTCAATTTAGTTATGGCTTCCTCCGCAATCCTCTCAAATACACTCAATAGATGTGTATCCGCGTAAAGTATGGGATAATCCATGACCTCTCTACTTATGCGAAAAAGATTATATTCTTGTTCAAACAGCGGCTCTTTACCTAGAATGGCACTATACTCGCTCAGTTCCGCCGGGGCGGAATGTCGGAAGTGAATCTCGCGGATCGGAATGTTGGTACAACTCATCTTCGTCATCAAATGATAGATCGAACTCATCATATCTTCTGCGCAATGTCGTGGGGATTCTGTTAGCGGATGTTTAGAAACCAACTGAATAATAACGTCGTCCCCCGCCACTGTCCAATTCAGGTTGTAGTCGTTAGATACGATAACGTTATATTTTTGATAAGCTGTCAACGCTTGAGAAAGGGTACCCGAATGCAGCATAACGTAACCCAGAATCCCCAAATCAGCAATATCCAAGTTCATTCCTTGATGTAAACCAAAGAAGTCATCCTTCATCAATGTAGCGACTAACTCATTCAAATATTCGAAATCTTTCTGAGAAATGCGAGCATCTGCATCTTTCAAGAGATTAGCATCCAGAGATGCTTGTTTTAAAAAAAGGTCTATATCGTATTCATTACGCATTAGCGTTTTGATTAAGGGATAAAGTAGCGAAACGGATACACCATAATTACTTAACACTAAATACCTCCTTCGCACAAATGAATACAATTTCGGCGCATATCATCATATTCATGCCGCTTCCTTCAGCTTATCATTGATATATCGAACAGAACAACATCTAAGGAGGAATTACAATGAAGTCTAACATTGCTATCATCGTTGGACATCCGCACAGCGAAAGTTATTGCTCGGCCCTAGCAACAGCTTATATTCAAGGTGCAACGGAGAGTGGAGCAACGGTTCGTGTCATTGATTTAAGTACTATTCAGTTCGACCCTAACCTACGGTATGGATATCATCATAGAACTGATCTCGAAGAAGATCTACTTGTTGCACAAGAGGCGATTCGTTGGGCTGATCATCTCGTATTCGTCTATCCTACTTGGTGGGGCACGATGCCAGCCATCTTGAAAGGTTTTATTGATCGTATATTCCTGCCTGGTTTTGCTTTTAAATATCGTCAGAATTCCTTGCTGTGGGACAAATTACTGAAAGGTAAATCCGCTCATCTCATTGTTACGATGGATACACCCTCTTGGTACAATCTCCTCGTCTATAGGCAAGCCGGTCATCGGATCATGAAGCATGCGACCTTGAAGTTCTGCGGGGTTAATCCCGTTCGAGTGACCGAAATTACTCCTGTTAAGTCTCTTTCTGAGGAGCAGCGTAAGACATGGTTGGATAAGATTCACAAACTTGGCGCTAGATTCGCTTAATCTCACCTTTATGAATAATGAAAGAGTACCGTCCTATTCATAGCGACGGCACTCTTATTCAACTCTATTCCTGTTGTACTTTCATACAACGGTCATCAAATATTACTTAAGCATGTTACACTTTAGCTCTATCTTTTCCTTTATCCGCTTCGCCAGCATTCTTGTTCGCTGCATCACGGTCCAGTTGCATCTCTTCTACTGTTTTCACTTTCAGACGAGCTGCACCTTTATAGCCCTCTCGTGTCGGAATAAGGTTGCCCGCAGATAGACGCTCCTTAGCTTCTGCAATAGCTGAACCATACTGTGGTAGCCATTGCTCTTGGGCCACTAGCATTTCATCAACCAGTTGCCAAATTTCTTTAGGGTTACATACGGCACCTACGAGTGGGTCCATCATAAAGGCTTGACGCAACAGCTTATCATCACCACTAACAGCTGCCTCCACCGCTAGCCGTTGTACAGATATACTCACATTACATACAGCAGCAGGTCCTAACGGAAGCTCCCCAACCAACGGCATGGATATACCATTACCATCCACATAACCTGGCGCTTCAATGATAGCATCGTTCGGCAGATTAGATATTACACCTTTATTAATCATATTAAAGTGTCCTCTATATACTCTACCTGTCTCTAAGCCTTCAATGATATAGGAACCATGCTCTTCACTGCGTTTCTCCTGCTCGTACGCATGTGGCTCCTCTTTCATCCAGTTAGGGAAATCTGTCTCGAACCATCTACGACCTTCCGTACATACACGTAAGTAACCGCCTGTCTCTCCATTAATCCAGTTTCCTAGATCAATCCAATCTTCAATCTCATCTGCACGTTTTCTGTACCATGGCACATATTCACTAAGATGACCATTGGATTCCGTACTGTAATATCCGAATCTGCGCAACATATCGATCCTAACTTTTTCGGTTCTACTGAAATCGGCATGATTCTCGAAGGCTTCAAGTAGATCTCCGGTTAAGTCTTTGTTCTGATGACGAATTTGTACATACCAAGTCTGATGGTTAATCCCTGCACAAATGATATCAACCTCTTTCTTATCAAGACCGAACACTTCAGCAATCTGGGAATGTCCGCCCTGCACACCATGACATAGCCCAATTGTATTCACACCACCGTATTTATTACACGCCCAAGTTAACATGGCCATCGGATTAGCATAATTCAGCAACAATACATCTTGTGCGGCAACTTCACGAATATCCTTACATATATTCAGCATTTCAGAGATTCCACGTTGCCCGTACATGATGCCACCTGCACTCAGCGTATCTCCAACACACTGATCGACTCCATACTTCAACGGAATATCTACATCCGTTGCGAAGGCTTCAAGACCCCCTACACGAATCGTACAGATCACATATTTAGCATCTTTCAGTGCTTCTCTGCGATCCGTCGAGGATTGAATAGAGATCTTAAGACCATTCTCACGAATATCTCTTTGACATAAGTCTGTTACCATCTGTAGATTGTGCTCATTGATATCCGTAAATGCAACTTCCACATTATTAAATTCAGGTACTGATAATAGATCTCGCAATAGACCACGAGTGAACCCGATGCTTCCTGCACCAATAAAAGCTATTTTAAAAGACATAAATAATGACTCCCTTCAAGGTTGAATAACAGGTTTACCTGATATCTACATTGTAGCAAGTCTAGGAAGGAAGCGTTATCAAGATCAATACTTCTTCTAGCCAATTGTGTCAACAATCCTCACTTTTCAAATCGAAATTCACCCGCAGGTTTAGATATGTTACGGTATTCGACTGGCGTAAGTCCCGTATGTTTCTTGAATATCATATGGAGATATTGCCGACTACCAATGCCCACATAATCCGCTATATCTGCGATAGGAATTTCCGTTTGACGCAACAGCATTTTGATCTTCTCTATTCGAAAAACATTCAGATATTCCATAATGGATATCCCCATTTTAAGTTTAAATACCCGTTGTAGATACCCTGGATGAAGGCTGACGGATTCGGCAATATCCTTGATTAGAATGTTACGATCATAGTTCTGGTGGAGGTAATCAATACACTGTTGGACATACATCCCTTGTGGACTGCGAGATTCGATCAAATTCTCCTGATATAGTCTAGCAATAATAATTAGAAGTTGGCTAAGTAGCAATTGGGGCATAGGCTCAAAACCTGTCTTACTCGTATCTAGCTCATACACAAGATTCTTAAATACCAAATGGATATTATGGAGTTCCCTAAGTACAATAAACGGACTAGAATTACTAAATAACGCAGCAAGGGACTCCTCTTGCTCCGCTAGTTGTTTCATGGAAGGTAACCTTCTTCCCGTATCTATAAAGCGGAATTCAATATTAAGCATCCGGCATGTTCCTGGCACCACTAATCTGTGAGGCATATGAGCGCCTATAAGGATAAATTCACCCTTTTTCAGGGTCACCTCTGTGATTTCCTCTTCTGCTGTAGTCCGAAGTTCAACCCTACATATGCCATCCATGACATACATAATTTCCAAGGCATCATGCGTATGGAAAGATACCATCTCGAACCCTTCCCACTCCTTAAAGTAATAGGCGCTCACTTCGGGATGACAATCTTTCTCCAACAATAATTCCGGAAAAAGTTCGAATCTGTACATACGACAACTCCTCCTTAGCTAAGCGGTACAACTAAGCCCGTCTGCGCGAGTGTCACTTGCGCTGGAAGATGGTAATTCTCATGTAGATCCACATCATGGGACATGTGCGTATATATTGCCTTGCTCGGCTTAATGTCGTTCAGTAGAAGGGCCGCTTCCTGCATATCGTAGACTGATCTCGTTGCGAACTCAGCCTTTTCATGATAGAAGCTAGTCCCTAACACTAGCAAATCTAGTCCATATAAGGGTTGCTTCTCCCCCTCGTTCAGGTTAATGCTGTCTGAGCAATAAGCCCATGCATACTCCCCTTTCTTAAGACGATAGGCATATGAATATCCATTCTTACCATGATTCACTTTCCATCCTGTAACGAACCAGCCACTGAGCTGGATTCCTCCATCGACGGGAATGAAATCCAATTGCCTATTCAGCCATGGAAATTGGGTGAGAATCATTGATAGCACTTCCTGTGGCCCATATAACTGCCCTTTCTGGCCTGTCCATCTACAGGCGTCAGCCCATTCAGGCAACCCTGCAATATGATCAAAATGCGCATGTGTGATTAGAATCTTCGCGGTCATACGATGACCCAACGCTTCCATCTGTCTACGCCAATCTGGCCCACAATCAATAAGGAATGAATCGTCACTCCCGTTAACAAGTACCGATGAGCGCAACCTACGATTAACGCCATACTCTCTCGCCTCTGTACATACGTCACAGTCACAGTACACACGAGGAACCCCCATGGCATCGCCTGTGCCGAGAAACACTAATGAATTCATGCTGATTTGCTCCTTTTGCACACACACTTATACTGACTTAACCTTATGTCTTGGACATTTCTATGATAAACCAATGAAATTATTATAATCCATAAACCTCAAATACAACAGAGGGCTCACCTTGTATAAGGCGAACCCTCTTCTGCTTGTACTTCATTAAATTCCTGCCAACACCTGATACCATATCCCACGCTTGGAATAAAGCGTATCCCGTACCTCATTCCAACCTCCGAGATATTCAATATCAAACAGCCCCTCAGGAATAGGGTAGTTGCTCTCGTTCTCGCTATAGACCTTCTCATTCACCGGTCTGAATCCATGCTTCGTAAATATACGTTGCGCTTCTTCCGTCCACAAATAATCTACAAATGCCTCTGCGACTTCACGCGTGCCATGCTTATCAGCATACTTATCTACGACTGCAGCCGGATTCTCAATCAATATCGTATTGCGTGGAATGACTACCTCATACTTCACGCCTTTCTGGATACGTGCAAGCAATTCATTCTCATAAGTAACAATGACATCACCTACGCCATACTCGAATGCAGCCATCGAAGATCTCCCGCTTTTGTCGAGTGATTCGATGTTATTGTGTACTTGTTCCAGGAATGCCTTGGCAGCAGCTGGATCCTTATCCCCTTGTTCCTCTGACATCTTCAAGCCCGCACCATAAATAGCATTAATGTCCCACTGCGCTCCACCCGAGGTCTTCGGATTAGGATAGAGAACCTTCACATTCGGTTTCGTCAAATCTGTGAAATCCTGGATTCCTAACGGATTTCCCTCCCGTGTTCCAAGCACGACAATCGAACGAGTGATCATGCCATTCTCAGGTTTGCTCTTCCAATCAGAAGTCAACAAATTTGCCTTGATAAGCTTATCTATATCTCCCTCCATCGCTAGGAGGGTAACGTCCGCTTCGAATCCACCCACAATGGATCGAGCTTGAGTTCCTGAGGCTTCATAGGATTCCTGAAACCTCACATCTTGGCCTGTCTTCGCTTTCCACTCTTGCTGGAATTTCGGTATTATCTCTGTCAAAGCATCCTTAGCCACACTATAAGCTCCGATAACGAGAGTCACATCTCCCTCCTGAGCTGAGGCTGTAGCCGAAAGGGTCAGATCCTTATTGTTGCATCCAACCAAAAGAAGCGTTAAAACCAATATTAAGCTAATCAACTTTATATATCGTAGTGATAATTCCCTTATAATCGTCATGTGTACATCACTTCCCTTGTACAAGATAGCAGAGATATCAGAGATATCAGATAGCTTAAATCATCATTGGCATCGGGTCAACCTTCAGCCTGTTCTCCATAATCCAGCTTCGATCATCATTGAATAAATATGCACGATGCACCAATACACTAACTTCCTCGCCAATCTTCAACGTTTCTTTCTCAAGCGAACGATAGGTAATCAGCTTATGGGCACCAACTTCTACTTCAACAAGCCATTCACTGCCGCGAAAATGAAGATGTTTCACAATCCCTTGTTCCGTAGCCGAAGCTAATATAAATTCATGCTTATGTCCGATCTCAATATACTCCGGTCGTATAAGCGCACGCGTACCTACAAATTTGGCTACTTCTTCAAACCCCTTCAACTCGGCTGCATTCTCAATAACAGTTGATTCTCCTATAAAGGATGCTACAAACGGAGTCTTCGGTTCCTTATAGATATCCCATGGTGTCCCTTTCTGTTCTACGCGTCCTTGATTGATGACCATAATCTCATCGGCCACTTCAATCGCTTCATCTTGGTCATGCGTTACAAAAATGGATGTAATGCCTACACGCTCAATAAGGTCTCTAAGCCACGTGCGTAACTCCTGCCTAATCTTAGCATCAATAGCTGCAAAGGGTTCATCCAGTAGCAATAGCTGTGGTTCTGGGGCTAACGCTCGTGCAAAGGCAACCCTCTGACGTTGTCCACCTGATAATTGGTGTGGATAACGCTTCTCGAACCCTTTCAGACCCGTTAATTCAACAAGCTCCATCACTCTTTCCTTCACTTGAGCCTTCGGCATTTTCTTTACGTTCAATCCGAAGGCAATGTTGTCAAAGACGGACATATGCTTGAATAACGCATAGTTCTGAAATACGAACCCAATTCCTCGCTCTTGGGGTGGAAGAGCGTTCACTAATTTACCATGAAAACGTATCTCTCCAGAATCTAAATCCTCCAGTCCTGCTAACATGCGCAATATCGATGTTTTACCCCCACCGCTCGGTCCCAATAGACCAATGAGGTGGCCTTTCTCTATCTCAAAACTAACATCCTTTACAGCATGGAAATCTCCAAAATGTTTGTTAAGATTACGGACTTCAATATGCATATCAGGACACGCCCTTTCTTTTTTTCGCCCATTCCATTAATAAAAGCAGTCCAACAGAGAATGCAATAAGCACTAGCGCCACACTGTTCGCAGCCGTCACATTGAAATTCTCAACATCTTGATACACAAGCGTTGTTGCCGTCTGAGTCTTGTTCATAATGTTGCCTGAGACAACAAGTACCGCACCGAACTCTCCAACCGAGCGAGCTACGGTTAATACCACACCATAGACAACTGCCCATTGAATCGAGGGCCAAGTCACCTTCCAGAATGTCGTCCATGGATAAGCTCCAAGCGTAGATGCAGCCTCTTCTTGTTGAGAGCCAATCTCTTGTAACACGGGCATAACCTCTCGTACCATTAGTGGAAAAGTCACGAACAAGGTCGCAATCACCATACCTGGAAACGCGTAAACAATTTTGAAGCCGATATCCTCAAAAAAAGCACCCATTACACTGCTAGGCCCCAACATTAACACAATCATTAATCCACCAATAATAGGAGAAACCGCAAAAGGCAAATCTACAATACTATTTAGTAAACCCTTCAATCTCTCACTAAGCCAAGTACCTCTAACCAAATATATAGCCATCATAATACCGAACAAAGTATTAATTAAAGTTACTACAACGACAATGAGTCCTGTCATCATTAATGCATGTAAGGCTTCCGGTCTGAGTAAAGCATCCCTTAAGCCACTAAAACCATCGTTAAATGCTCCAGTGATAATTTTGATAAGTGGAGCAATTAAGAGTAACGCGAATACTAGGTATGTAAGTACTATCCACCATTTCCTCATCTTCGTCTCCCCCTCATCTGCACCATATTGATACACCACAGGATTGCAAAAGATAAGGTAAGCAGAATAATTGAAACTGCAGCTGCTCCTACCGTGTTATCACTTTCAACCTCCCCATAAATAAATACAGAGGCAATCAGGGTTTTTCCTGGAATATTACCCGCAACCAGCACAACCGCTCCAAATTCAGCCAAGGCTCTCGAGAAAGCAAGCATCCCTCCACTAATCATACCGGGCGCCATCGCTGGCAACAGAATTGAACGAAACACACGTGTATTGGAAGCCCCCATCGTATAAGCAGCTTCCTCCTCCGAGCGATCCATCTCTTCTAACAGAGGCTGAACGGCACGAATGACGAATGGAAAAGTTACGAATACCATCGCAATCACAATAGCGGGTTGATGAAATACAATTTCAAATCCCATAGATTCCGCTACAGCGCCGATCATACTATTCGGTCCTAGTAATAGTAGAATCATAAGTCCTCCGACAGCCGTAGGTAAGGCAAAGGGTAGATCTACTAAACTATTTAGAAATGATTTTCCCCAAAATTCATATCGAATCAGCACCCAACCAACCATGGTCCCTATAGCTACATTAATAAGCGTAGAGATTATAGCCAGCTTCAACGTCAAAAGAACAGCTTTCCAGGCGATTGGGTCGATAATGCTCTCTACAAACGTGTGCCAACCAAGTGAAAATGAATTGTAATAAACACCAAGTAGTGGGAGCATAACTAATAATATAAAATAGAGTAATATTGTACTTCGAAATCCCCAAGTCCATCCTTTATGGCGTAATATTGTGTTCATACTAGTTCCCCCTGCCTCCATAATGTGAGTGGTCGGCCCATCCGTAAAGTCTAATCAATAATTCCCATTAGACTACTTGGTTTTACATACGAGTACTTTACCAAATATTTACGGAGGTCGTCAATACCTGATTTCGTTTTAAACTGTTTTTATTTGGAACAATAACATAAATCACACCTGGATTTCATGAATTTTCAAATGATAAAAGGGAGGGGTATACAAACAAGGCGATCGGTCGTGAAGGATTGTACCTTCTCAGCCTCGCCTTTTTCTCGCGAACTATTTCTTTCACACGTTACAGATGTAACGATTCAACGTTATAAAGTGTTTTTATAAAAAAAAGAGGACTATACCAAGTTACGACACATTAGCTTTACATGAGACAGAGCCGCAGGTTTAATTTCTTCGAAGGTTAGTCGATCCTGGATATAATATGAAATAAACCCATGCATCGATAAAAATAACGTATGTGGCAAATCCTGTTGACCTTCTAGATTGCATCCTTCCTCAGTCAAGTGTTGATGAACAATCGACGAGAATAATTCGAAACACCGCCCTTGTTCCGAGCGACAATAGGCCCTTACCTCTTCATCTCTAATCATAAACATAATCTCATATTGGTAGGGATGATCCATTCCAAAAGAAATAAACTCTAGCATAAGATGCTCTACCTTAGAGAGACCTTCCGTAGATGGGTTACCCATAGCCTGAATCAATAGGAGTGCTAGACGTTTGAAATCCTCTATAACAATAGCATAGAACAATTCTGCTTTTTCCTTGAAGTGATAATACAAGGAACCGTGACTATAACCGAGATGTTGACCAATGCTGCGCATCGAAATTGCGTGATAGCCCTTGGTAATAAACAAATGCCTGGCCGCTTCCAAAATTCGTTCCCTCGATAACTCCTGTTCCACTGCTCTTCTTGCCATAGACGTTATTCCCCTTCAATATAATAAAGCTGTTCTCCTTCTGAGATCAGGGACTGACCCTGCGTCATGTCAACAATCCATGCTTTAAATGCCTCTGCTTCGGAGTTTCGTGGTAGACATACTATCGTGACCTTATCTGTGAAAAATGTTTCTCCAACGCGGATTTCATGATTACGCAGTTCATTCTCTACCTTACCTAACCAAGTATAATCTACTTCTACCAATACTTGTTGATGTAATACACGTTTGATCCGCTCTCCTGCTTCACTAGCAGCTACGGCTCCATCGGTATAAGCCCTAATTAAACCACCTGCACCTAACATAATACCACCAAAATACCTAGTTACAACTATAGCCACATTCTTGAGTCCTTGATTACGAATCACTTCAAGAATTGGTTTACCTGCGGTTCCGCTTGGTTCCCCATCATCTGATTGTTTCTGAATCTCATCTCTCTCACCAATCATGTAGGCTGAACAATTGTGTGTAGCATTCCAGTGTTTCTTCTTAATATCTTCAATGAAGGCTATAGCTTCCATTTCATTCTCCACTGGCATCACATGGCCGATGAATCTCGACTTCTTAATGACTATTTCCTTGGCTCCGGCTTGACGAACAGTGTTATAGCTTTCAATCATTTGATAATCCATCCTCTATATTGTTAAGAAAGCAGTCCCCCCGCTATGGTGCAACCGGTGAACTGCTTCTTGAAGTTGATTCTAGTTAGATAACAATCGGACCCTGGGATTTACTCGGAAAGTCTAGCCTCAAGCTCGGCTTTCTCTTTCTCATAACCGGGCTTACCTAGCAACGCGAACATATTCTTCTTGTATGCTTCTACACCTGGTTGGTCGAATGGATTAACGCCTAGCAAATAACCGCTAATTGCACATGCTTTTTCAAAGAAATACACTAGGTAACCAAAAGAGTAAGGTGTCATATTCGGAACCGTTACAATCAGGTTAGGCACTTGTCCATCCGTATGTGCAAGCATGGTTCCTTGGAACGCCTTTTTATTAACGAAATCCATTGTCTTTCCAGCTAAGAAGTTCAAGCCATCTAGATCATTCGGATCGCTCTCGATTGTGATTTGCTCTGCTACGTTCTCTACTTGGATAATCGTTTCAAAAATGTTCCGACTACCTTCTTGGATGAATTGTCCCATTGAGTGCAAGTCAGTCGAGAAGTCAACCGATGCAGGGTAGATTCCCTTATAATCCTTACCTTCACTTTCACCGAATAGTTGTTTCCACCATTCTGATACATAGTGCAGAGAAGGCTCATAATTCACAAGAATTTCGATAGCTTTGCCTTTACGGTACAATGCATTACGTACTGCAGCATATTGATAACTTAAGTTCTCAGCAACATTAGGGTTACTGAATTCTTTCGAAGCATCTGCTGCGCCTTGCATCATTTCCTCAATGTTAATGCCTGCTGTTGCAATAGGTAGAAGTCCTACTGGAGTTAGCACGGAATAACGTCCACCCACATCATCAGGAATGATAAAGGATTCGTATCCTTCTTCATTAGACAACTTCTTCAAGGCACCCTGTTCTTTATCCGTTGTAGCATAGATCCGCTTGCGAGCTTCTTCTTTACCATACTTCTTTTCTAGATCGGCGCGAAGAATACGGAATGCCACTGCCGGCTCAGTAGTTGTACCTGATTTGGAGATAACATTAACGGAATAATCCTTACCTTCAACCAAGTCCAATAGATGAGTAAGGTATGTAGAGCTGATATTGTTACCTGCGAAATAAATTTCAGGTGTCTTGCGCTTGTCTTTAGGTAGCATGTTATAGAAAGAATGAGACAATGCTTCAATAGCAGCACGGGCACCTAGGTAAGAACCCCCGATTCCGATAACGATAAGCACCTCAGAGTCGCTCTGAATCTTAGTAGCTGCTTTCTGAATGCGAGCAAATTCTTCTTTATCATATTGTGTAGGCAGATCAATCCAACCTAAGTAGTCAGATCCAGTTCCTGTACCTTTGTGTAATTGTTCATGTGCCAACTTAATTGGCTCTGCCAAATAGTCGATTTCGTGTTGACTAAAAAAGGAAAGTGCTTTGCTGTAATCAAAGTTAATATTCTTGGACATGTTTATCGAAAGCCTCCTATTTGATCTTTATGCCTATTTCCGTAAAAACCACATTAGAAATAGGATACTTTAAATTCCTATTACTGGCAAGCTCGTAACCTAACATTAAGGATCCGTTATTTGGGTCCACCATGGATTGTACCAGAACCTCGCATTAAAATAAATGAGGTTTATAGCAGCGAAGTTGTGCAAGTATGAACCTTGGAGCGTTCACATCACCACCATGCCCTTTAATTCATTCTCTGTTAGCGCTAACTATTTAATTGTTCAAAAAAGGGTCTGCTTGGATTCAACTCCAGCCTACCCTCTTTTGTTATATCAACAATCAGACGTACTACATTTCATTACTGTGTACACATATTGAAATGTAGTTTATTGTTTCTTCATTTCATTACTGTGTACACATATTGAAATGTAGTTTATTGTTTCTTCATTTCATTACTGTGTACACATATTGAAATGTAGTTTGTCGCTTCTTCATTTCATTACTGTGTACACATATTGAAATGAAGTCTATTGTTTCTTCATTTCATTATGTGTAAGAGCAGCAGTAATCTGTTACACTCCGGATTTCCAGAGAGAACTTAGAATGTGCAGGTACATGAAAAGTTGCCTGCCCCTCAATCTTTAGCCACTCTGTCGCACCAGGAAGCAATACATCTAGATCACCCGATAGGATTTCCATAATTTCCGCTCCATCTGTGCCAAATTCATAAGTACCTGGCAACATAATTCCGAGCGTAACTTTACTTCCATCCTGCTGGATAACCGTACGACTTGTAACTTTACCGTCATAATAAACGTTCGCTGCTTTAACAATCGTAGCATTGTTGAATTGGGACATCGCTCTCACTGCTCCTTTAATAAAATTAGCTCAAGGATATTGATAATTATAGCAATGCCTTAACGCGGCTAACTACATTTTCAACTGTAAAGCCGTATTCTTTAATGACACGATCACCAGGTGCGGAAGCCCCGAAAGTGGAGATGCCTAGAATATCACCTTGATCACCCACATATTTCTCCCAACCTAGAGGATAAGCCATTTCAATTGCAAGACGGGCTTTAACTTCTGGTAGGATCACGGAATTCTTATAAGCTTTATCTTGTTTCTCGAACAAGTCCCAACTTGGCATACTAATGACACGTACTTCGATACCTTCGTTAGCCAAAGCTTCTTGAGCTTTAACTGCCAATTGTACTTCAGAACCCGTAGCAATAATTTGAGCAACAGGCTTGCCATTCTTAGCATCTGCCACTACATAAGCGCCATGCTTGATTCCTTCACGTGCACCTTCAACAGAAGCAGCAAGAATCGGTAGATTCTGACGAGTTAATACTAGTGCTACTGGATTGGATTTATTCTCAACTGTATATGCCCATGCTGCTGAAGTCTCGTTCGCATCCGCAGGGCGAATCACTGTAAGACCTGGAATGATACGTAATGAAGCCAATTGTTCAATCGGTTCATGCGTCGGACCATCTTCACCAACAGCAATACTATCGTGCGTCAACACATAAGTAACTGGAAGACCCATAATAGCCGCTAGACGAACTGCTGGACGTAAATAGTCTGTAAATACGAAGAATGTTCCTCCGAAAATTTTGAGACCTTGATGTAGTTGAATCCCGTTCATCGCTGCTGCCATACCGAACTCACGCACACCATAGTATACATTGCGTCCTTCATAGCTTTCAGAAGTGAATGAAGAAAGACCGTTCAAATGAGTCATCGTTGAGCTTTCCAAGTCGGCAGATCCACCTAGAAGCTGTGGTACACGTCCAACTAGACCATTCAAAGCATTACCAGAAGCTACGCGAGTAGAGACCGCTTTATCTTCCACTCCGTATTTAGGAAGATCTGTATCCCAACCTTCTGGCAATTCTCCTGCAATAGCCTGTTCAAATTGAGTTGCAAGTTCAGGATATGCTTGCTTATACTTCGCATATTGTGCATCCCACTCTTTATTAACAGCAATGCCATGTTCTTTCACTTTAGCGAAATGCTCACGTACTTCTTGAGGTACATAGAAATCTTCTTCATATACCCATTTGTAGAAGTCCTTCGTCAATTTAGCCTCGTCAGCACCTAATGGAGAACCATGAGTACCGCCATGTCCACCTTTACCTTGTTTGTTCGGACTACCGTAACCAATGACAGTCTTCACTTCGATCAATGTAGGGCGGTCTGTATCGGCTTGTGCTTCAGCAATAGCCTTTTCAATCGCTGGAAGATCGTTACCGTCTTCTACACGCAATACTTGCCAGCCGTAAGCTTCAAAACGTTTTTGAACATTCTCAGAGAATGACAAGTTCAACTTACCATCCAAAGAAATATCATTGGAATCATAAAGCGTGATTAGTTTACCTAGTTTAAGATGTGCAGCTAGAGAAGCGGATTCGCTAGAAATACCCTCCATCAAATCTCCATCACCACAGATAGCATAAGTAAAGTGATCCACTACATTATAGTTATCTTTGTTGTAAGTAGCGCCAAGTTGAGCTTCAGCCATAGCCATACCTACAGCCATACCAATACCTTGTCCAAGTGGACCGGTTGTTGCATCTACACCCGCTGTGTGACCGTATTCTGGATGACCTGGAGTCAAGCTACCCCATTGACGGAACTGTTTCAATTCTTCCATTGGAAGATCATATCCACTTAAGTGTAACAAGCTGTATAGCAACATTGAGCCGTGTCCAGCAGATAGTACAAAACGGTCACGGTTGATCCATGTTGGATGATCAGGATTATGGTTCATCGTCTTAGCAAATAATTGATAACCCATTGGAGCGGATCCCATTGGCATACCCGGATGTCCGGAATTTGCTTTCTCGATGGCATCAATTGCCAAGGTACGGATCGTTGTGATCGCTAAATTATCGATCGTCGTATTCACATCTTTGTTAATAGCTTCGGTCTTATCAGTCATTGTTATCCTCCTCTTACATCTGAAAAATCAGTGATACAAAGCCTTCCATAACTTGATACACTGCGTTATTATGAAATAAATACGCTTTGAATGTTTCAATATGACTTATTGTAACACTTGAAGGTCCTTTTTTCCATATCCATGTTCAGTTTTCACATTGTCGTCATTCATTATTCCCAAATTTATATTAGAAAGTAAGGAGGTCTGCGCATGACACTGCGACGTCCATTTTCAAATAAATTCTCTCTATTCTATCCTGGTATTGTAGTCGGCTTGATCAGCGGAATCGTTCTTGGCTTATTCTTTAAGGCAGTTCAACGGGTAACCGATATCGGTGTATACACCCTGTTACTAAACGTCGATTTCATGCCCGGATTTCATGCCAATCTACCTGAATGGCTCGAATTCGCAATGCACATGGCAGTATCTCTATGCATAGGCATTGTTTACATAGTATGGCTTAACACTTCACCCTACCCTTGGCGTAATGCAATATTGCTAGCGTTAGCTTCCTCGCTACTGTTTATTCCTCTGACTCTTTTATCAGATGTTGTTCCACAAATAGATGATGCTAGTGCGATAATCTGGTGGGTTATAGGGCATCTCCTCTACGGCATTGTATTAGGATGGCTTGGGAGTCGCTTTAGAGTATCATTCTAATCATCTAATAACACTTCTATGTATATCTTCACCAAATGTAAATGTAGAAAAACACTAACGAGGGGTTAGTGTCTTCAGTGGTATTTACCACGAGTATATTTCGGTTTCTATGTTACCTTCTTCACAGTTGCAATACTTAAGTCACGCTAAGACTCTGTATCCTACGACAGTGCCAACATCGCGTTCATATCTTCCTCAGCGGTGGTAATCAACTTTAATCCCAAAGTCTCTACCAGCACATCTAACTTGTCTCTGGATCTGCCATATTTTGCTTTGATAACAATCATTTTGTAACCAAAATTACGGATACCTACAAAAATAGATGAAGCAGACAGACCAGGAATTTCGCGTGGGTCTGCTTCGCGATCGTTCGGACAAGGAGCCAACAAAACTTCAACTTTCTATTGTTTCATACAAAGTTCCCACCAAAAACGTTCAAGACCCCCATCAGAACTCTGCTCTGAAGGGGCCTTCCTAGCTATGCATTCTACTTTCCTATTCCATCTATGTTTCCTTTCACAAAATACTTTTGAAGCATAATATATACGATAATGACAGGCAGTGTTGCTAGCAACGCCGCCGCAGAAGCTTCATTCAGATTACTATTCTCATTGAAGTAACCCGAGATAAAGGTTGTAATCATCTTCTTGTCTGGCGATTGTAAAAAGTAAAGTGCATACAAGAACTCATTAAATATTTTCACACCATTTAGAATTAAAACACTAGCAGTAACAGCTCCTAATTGAGGCATGATGATACTGAAAAATGTTCTAAGTGTGCCACAGCCATCCATCTCAGCTGCTTCATCCAACTCTCTTGGAATGCTCTTAATAAAATTCATATAAATAAATATACTTACTGGCAAATGAGATGTTCCGACGAGCAAGGTTATTCCCCAAAAAGTATTGATCCCACCGATCGTTAACATCGTATTATATAATGGTACAATCAAGCTTATTCCAGGAACCATCATAACGCCCATAGTTGCCAACAACATCAGACTAGTCAGCATATTTTTTCTACGAGCCAGAACATACCCGGTAATGGCACCTACGATGACAACAATGGCTATACCACCAACAGTTACGATGATGGTATTAAAAAGAGCTTGAAAAAATTCGTTGCCTGCTAAGGCATTCTTATAGTTATCTAGTGAAAACTTATCGGGTAAAAACCATTTCGAACTTAAATCTGTCTTCTTTTTTAGCGATGTCATGAAAGTAATGTACAGAGGGCTAATATGAAGAAGAATAATCAGTATACCTACGATGTTTAATAACCACGATTTTTTCTTCATCATACTTCAACCTCCTTCGTACGGAAATACGTGTTCACGAAATATGAGATTACGAATATCAGTGCAAACAATACCATACCCGCAGCAGCGGCTTGTCCTGCATTCTCGTTGCCAAAATGTAAATAGTTAATGGCTGTTCCCATGGAATGAGTGGAAATTCCCGGTCCCCCATTTGTTAATGCAAATACTAGGGAGAACATTTTAAAACCACCAATCATATTGATCATTACACTTGAAGATATCGCAGGCATCAATAGAGGTAATCGAATTTTCAATAGCATCTGACGTCTATTTACACCATCAATCATTGCGGCTTCAATAACAGAATTGGAGATACTCTGCAACCCCGCTAAGAATAGCATCATCGCAACTCCGACAAATTGTACGGAGTTCACAATGATGATAATCCATACAGCTCGTGATCCATTACCTAGCCAATCAACCTTATCAGCACCAAATAACATGGCAAGATCGTTAAGTGCCCCACCATTATATTGAAATATCCCGTACATCATGTAACCCATAATGATTCCGGCTATAATACTAGGCATATAGATAATTACACGTACAACATTCCGAAGAACAAACTTCTGATCAACAAACAAAGCATACGCAAGTCCCAGAACATTCTGTAAGATTGTACACGCAACTCCATAGAGTAATGTGTTAATCATTGCAACTTTGAACAATTTACTAGCAAACAAATTCTTGTAGTTATCAAAACCAATATAATCAAATATCTGAGAATAGCCATTCCAATTTGTAAATGAGATTCTGATCCCCTCAATGAGGGGAATGAAAACAAACATTAGAAATAAACAAAAGGCTGGCAATAACAGCAGATATATTTGATTTTTTCTTTTTAATCGCAATATATTCACCTTCTGATTTCTTATTTACTATTTCGCTACATTAAAGAGACGATCAAAATCATCATTCATTAATTTCACCGCTGCTCCTTCAATCGATCCGCCTGAGACGAGTCCGGACCCTACAGTCTGTAAAGTACTCCACATCCCGTTCGGTAAATACACACGGTCAAAGTATGGTTGAATCTCAATATCTTTTGTTCTTTCAAAGTATGGTGTTAACATCCCGAAATCAATAGAATAATCACTAAATGCTGGCGTGTTACCTTGCGCTTGCGCAATAAGAGTCATATTTTCTTCTTGTGACATAAAACTCAAGTACGCCAACGCTTCTTCTTTATTTTTAGAATCCTTCCAGACGCCGACTGCATTACGTTCTCCACCCACCAATACCTGTCTACCATCATCACGAACGACTGGAAGAGGAACAAATCCTGCTTGAAGATCTGGATTATAAGATACTGCAGATCTTATAACAGAGTTCGTTTGGAACATGAATCCAACCTGATCTTGTGCAAACAACTCATTAATCGAGTCACCACTAGCTGTTGTCACATCTTTGTTTAGATATCCCATATCCTTAAGGTCGACTAATAGCTGACTAACTTCAGACCATTTAGACCAATCGAAGGTACCATCAAGCAATTTAGCTGAGTCGTCATTAGAAGGGCTCGCAATATACATTTGAGTTGACATGATGTCAAGGAATTGAGCAAATACACGTGGGTCCTTACCACCCATTCCAACCGGAGTCTTCCCAATATTCTTAACCTTCTCAAAGGCCTCCAAGAAATCATTCCATGTTACTAGACTTGCAGAATCGACACCTGCTTCTTTGAGAACAGTCTCGTTGACAACCACCGCACCTTTATCAATATCAAGTGGCAATACATAAAGTTCACCATCACTGTTAGTAATTGTTGGTAGTAAAGTTGGAGCAATTTTTCCTGCCCAAGCCTGCTCGTTCAGCTTTTCCAAGTAAGGGCTATATCTTGCAACTGACCATCCATGTGTCATCCAAAGATCCGGCAAGTCATTCGCTGCCATCTTTGCCTTCATCAAAGATTCATAATCCTTCCCCTGGCTCGTAATCGTGATTTTAACTCCTGGGTTCGCGTCTTCATATTTCTTTGCTACTTCTTTGTATGCCTCCAGCACTTGATCAGCTGAGTTGGTCATGAAATCCAAGGTAATATTTTTCTTTTCAGAAGTTGTTGTATTGGCTGAATTCCCTGCATCACCAGCATTATTTGTAGATGACCCACATCCTGCTAACATAACTGTAAACGCTAACATGATACTAGAAAGCATTACTAATGGTTTCTTCATTATATTCACTCCTTAATATGATGTTGGATATTTTCTCAATTTCAATTCATTTCTAGCTTGCTCACTGTATGGAACGAACTCTGACATATCTTCGAATACGGTATAGTCTACTTTCTTAATGTCAACACAATCCATTTTTGATACAACGTCGTTGTATAACTTTTCATTTAATTGGTCAACTATTACCTGTTCTTCTGGAAGCAACTCTTGAAGTTTGTATCCGAAAGAAATATGAAATTCATAAGAATCGTGATTAGGGAAACTTACACCGGTAACTTCAGTCAACTTATTACGAAAATCTTGTAGCATGACACCCGTATTCTCATCATTAGGTGATACCGCTAAATTTGTGCCCTTTATAGAGAGTGGCTTCATTTCAAAGCAATCCATGATGTCTACATGCTTAAGTTGCTGATAGAAGAATATATCTGTCTTCTCAATCGGATCAGTCAAAGATAAGTCTTTGCTCCAAGAATCTAGATTCCGGTTATAATGACATAATAATTCGAACACGGTCATGTGAATCGATCCTTCAGGCATGAAATGATATTTATCTGCCCAAGGCAAGTTCCTATACGCTGCTTGGATTTGACGAATTGCTTCCATTACCATTGGATTATTATATAAATTGCTTACAATCGTATTACCAGGAAAATGATTCATTCCCCCTCTTTCATTAAATTTTTTTTCCGGACCCACATTGTTTGTAAACATCTTTCCATCTCCTTCTAGCCATTTTCTCTGAAATTGCTTTATTTGCGAATTATGACATCGATGTCATTTTTTAATATCTAGATTAACTATCGTTTAACATTCTAGATCTTACTTTTTGACATCGATGTCAAAACTTGATTAACCACAGTGTATAATACTTTAATCTATGTTTCAACATCTTTTTTTCATTCTTTTATTTGACACTTTCACGAATAATTAATTCCGTGCTTAATTCAATTGAACTCAATTCCGTATTGCCCGCGATTAAATGTATCAATCGATCCACAATCTCTTTAGACAGCCCCACATAATCTTGACCAATCGTCGTTAAAGATGGAGAGTAATACTCTGCAAAGGGAATATTATCAAACCCAATCACTGAAACATCTTCAGGAATTTTAATATCTAGCTCAAAGAAAGCTCTATTTAGCCCAATGACCTTCTCATCACCTGATACAAATATAGCATCCGGTAAATTGAATTTGGTAAACATATTTTTGCAGTAACGATAAGTGTCTTCAATCGTCACTATGTTGTATACAACTTCGATATTGTCTACATCCAGCCCTTCTGCTCGAAAAGCATCTTGTACTCCTCGTACTCTGTCTTTATTAACTAACGTTTCTAGCGCAATCAGCATAACTAATTTTTTGAGTTTACGTTCAACTAGATATTTTCCAAGATTAAATAAGGCTTCATAATCATTATTACTTACATATAGAACATCAGCCATACTGCTTTTCCCAAAAACGATAAATGGAATCTCTTTTTCTTTCAAAAATCTTATTCTCTTATCATTAATCGCTTCATAGAAAATAACAGCTGCACCAATAAAACTACTCGATGAAGAGAGTATCGAATTTTCCAGACTTTCAGTTGGCTCATGATATTCTACCATGATATTAAGACCATGTTTTCGGCATTCAATCGTTATTTTTTCCAACAAGATATGGATCCACTTAATCGGAAACTGTTCTGTACTCTGAATAGAGATCAGCACATTATTCTTAGTCTTGTTAATTAGGCTTCTGGCGTAAGTATTAGGAATGTAATTAAGTTCATTTATAACCTTAGTTACTTTTTCAAATGTTGACTTCTTAACATTTTGTTCTCCATTAACTACACGAGATACTGTTTTCGGAGAAAAGCCTGATAGCTTAGCTATATCATAGATCGTAACATTCCTTTTCGTATTCACGTTTCTACTCCTTTCTTTATTTATAAATCCATCTTCTATCCTTGGAAAATGGTTAGAAATGTATATCGAGTTGTCATATCTATAATACTTGGTAATTAGCTGTTGAGCAAATAAGCAAATCTGTCAAAGAAAGGTGTGCTTATAAATGCAACTTACTATTCGCATATGCAGCTGCGCCAATCATACCTGCATGACCACCTAATCTCGCTTGTTCTATTTTACAGACTTGGGAAGATAGTTTTAAAGCATGATTTCCAACGGTTTCACGTACTGAATTTAACAAGCGATCACCCGCTGCCGACATTCCACCGCCAACAATAACCACTTCTGGATTTAATATGTTAATTACATTTGACAGTCCAAATCCAAGAATTTTTCCTGTTTCATGCATCACCTCAATGGCAAGTGAATCTCCCTGGTCGTATGCCTCTGAAATCATATGGGCGGTAATTGCTGTCCGATCGTCTTCCACCCACTGCGATATTATACTTATTCGACCTTCCTCAAGTTTATCTGTAAAGGTTCTGACCATTCCTACCGCAGATACGTATCTACCCAGACACCCTGAGCTTCCACAACGACAAGGCCTACCATCCCGGTACATATTCATATGCCCAATTTCACCCGCGCTAGATGTAGTACCGTAGATTACCTTACCATCATTTACAATACCCGATCCTAAACCGGTGCCGAGGGTGATCAATACTATGTTTTTGTAACCTAAACCTGCTCCAAAAAGCCATTCACCATGCAGATTTACCCGCACATCATTGTCGATAAATACAGGAAAGTCAAAATCACTTTTCATATGATTTACAACATGAATGTTATCCCATTCTGGAAAGTTTGGTGAAAAAATAGATAGACCTTCATCTGGATTAAGTAAACCCGGGATTCCCATACCCATGCACTTAATCGAAGATTGATTAATTCCTTCAACCGACATCATTTCCCGAACAATGTCTTTCATTCTATTCAACACATGATCAGGTCCATTTGCGGCTTCTGTAGGGTCACTTCTTTCATGTATCTTTTGAAACTCTGTATTGAAAATTGCAGACTTAATATTGGTCCCACCAAGATCAATTCCAATAATATATTTACTCATCATTATCTCCGATCTTTATTCAATTTTCACTTAATTCTCGCACCTAGTGAATCAAGCAAATCTTCAAATGAGAAAACGCCTCTATCAGGTAACTTTAGCTTGCTTATGTATTGCAAGAGTCTCAGTTTTCCTTATGTCGTTTTATCGTCATTCAATCCAACCTTGGGCGTTACTTAGAACATATTCCGCTAGGAAATCTAGCCAAGCGTCATGATTGTTCAGACAAGGAGCCATCGTGTAATTATCCACAAGTCCGCCTGCACTTTTAAACACTTCACGCCCTTCGATTCCTAGCTCATGAAGTGTTTCTAGACAATCGACGGCAAAACCAGGTGCAAATAAGAACGGACGTTGTACACCCTGATGAGCTAAATCAGTAAGTACATCAAACGTTGCTGGTCCAATCCAAGGTTCCCTACCAAATCGTGACTGAAATACAATCACCCACTGGTCGGAAGACCAATTCATCGCCTCTGCAAGCAATTTTGCAGTCTTCAAACATTGTTCACGGTAAGGATCTCCTGTATCGGCATAACGTTCAGGAATACCATGAAATGTAAGGATAAATTTATCAGGTGGAATCTTCAGAAGCCGCAATTGTTGATCTAGATGCCGCTTCATCGCTGCAATATAATCGGGATGATCATAAAAGGCATCTGTAAACCGTAAGGTGGGAATAAACCGTTTAGCTGTTGAACCCGAAGCACGACGGCGACCCATGGCTGCAAAATAAACTTCATCATAAATCGAAGCTGTTGTCGTTGAAGAGTATTGAGCATACAAAGGCATAACAATAATTCTGGTTATTCCCTCATCTTCAAGTGCCTTCAGCGCTTCCTCAATACTTGGTTCACTATATCCCATTCCTACTTCTACCCGAAATTGATCTCCTAGCCGATTCTGTAAACCAACCTGCTGATTGTATGCATGAACCCGTAGTGGTGATCCTTGCTCCGTCCATATTTCTTGGTATAACTTAGCTGAACGTTTAGGGCGTACTCTAAGAATAATCCCTTGCAGTAGTGGTTGCCACAGTAACGGGTGGTAATCCACAACTCGACGATCTGATAGAAAGCGTTTTAAATAAGGACGAACTGCTTTTGCTGTCGGCTCACTTGGGGTTCCAATTTGGGCCAACAAAACTCCAACTTTCTCTTGTTTCATATTTCACCTCCCTAATACGTACAAGACCCCCATCAGACTTTGCTCTGAAGGGGGTTTTCCACATTAGCAAATACTAACCATACTATACCAATGATCTTCCGGAAATTTCAATAGCGGCATGTATAAACCGCAATCCACATCCTATTAAGGATATTCCCCCTAAATTAAGTCAAGACTCTATAGAACTCATCTTGTCCTAACGTCGTGATCGAATAAACAATACGATTAGGTCTCCGTTCCTGCAATTCGATTTGTTGGATAACCAATCCCCGTTCTTCAAATTGTTTGAGTGTCAGCCAGCAACTCAACGACTACCATGTTGCCTCGGAGCAGGTATGAGATCCTACTTCATATGAAAAGTAATCTCATTCTAGCTTCAATCATCATTTTAGCTTCAATCATCATTTTATATCCTTACGATTGGATTTGCTCTGAAATGGCATCCACCAATTCATTCGCCCGAGAAGTGCCATTAATGATGGAACAAGGATCAGTCGAATGATCGTGGCATCGATGAAAATGGCTGCTGCAATTCCGATTCCGAGTTGCTTCACTCCTACGACATCTGCGAAGGCAAAGGGTAAAGTCACCGCAATCATAATAGCTGCTGCTGAAGTAATGATGCGACCGGTAGAAGTTAATCCTGACGTGACAGCAACCATGTGATCACCTGTCCGTTCGTATACCTCAGACATTCGAGATAACAGGAATACTCCGTAGTCCATACTAATTCCAAAGACGAGGCCAAATACAAAGATGGGAATCATAACAGCTATAGCACTAGGCTCCAATCCCAATCTGCCCTTCTCAAATATAAAGACTAGAATGCCGAACGAAGCACCAAGACTCAATAGATTCATCACAATAGCTTTAAGAGGAATAAGAACGGACCGAAATGCAATACACAGAACAATAAAGTTCGTTACTCCAATAAATATTAGAATGACCCAGATATGACTCGAAATTTCATCGAAAATCTCCTGCTGATACTTCGCCTCTCCCCCAATCACCAGCGGAAGTTCCGCCTCAGCCGCTTCCGCTTCTAAATTCCGCAACCAATCCGTACTGATCTTAGAACCTACCGCACCCTGTATCGTCATCCTAAAGAGCATGTGATTACCCGTTAGCACGGAATGTATTTCTGATTCGATCTTTGTCATAAAAGTAGGATTCTGAAGTAATCGAAGTAATTGTTGCTCTGTTAACAGTGGAAAGTAATCAAATACAGATTCAATCCTGATCACTCCCGGATCTTGTTTCAGATGTCTTACCCATTGATAAGCATGGAGCCAATCCTCCGTCGTAAATGTGGGATTCCTTCCTTCGGCGATCACAATAACCTCTGAGCTGGAACTCGAAGTGAAATGGGAATGATAAAGCTCCGTAGCTGTACGAGATTCATATCCCCTCGGGAGTGAGCTGGCATCAGGTATACTAATGATCATATGACGCAGTGGCAACAGGCAACTTAGTAACACCGCAGATGCACCCAGAAGCGATATGATAGGTCTTTTCATGATCACGAGTGACCAACGATCCCAAAAGCCTGGAGTTAAAAGATTCTTAGATTTCTGCCTTCTCGTATCTATGCTATTAGTTATTATAAATGGGGCTACGATACCAAGTAGAGCTGGAAGTAATGTTAAGTTAAGTAGGAGGGAGATGATTAGAACAACTATGGCTCCTAATGCAACAGTTGTGAATATCGGTAAATGAATAAATTGAATCGCCAACAGACCCAGAATGACACATGCTGCCGAGAATACCACGGCTCGTCCCGCTGTACTCATCGACGTTATTAACGTCTGTTCTACACTACGACCGGGGAGTTCCTCTTGAAATCGACTGATAATCATCAGTGCAAAATCAATGCTCAGTGCTAATCCCACCATCGGGATCACACTTAATACGAAGTTTGAAAGTTCTGTCATCGTACCCACCAAAGCCATGATTCCGAGCGTCCCCGTTACCCCAATAACTCCAATGATTATCGAAAGCAACGCATAGGTGATCCCTCTCAACGCAAATAACAATATCACAAAAGCTATAGGTAAGCCGATCAGCTCCGCTGTCTTCAATCCGTTGCGACTCGCTTGATTCACATCATATTGAATAACAGATTTCCCTGTCACACCCACCGAAATATGGGTTGAAGTCGGAAGTTGTTGTCTAATCTGCTCCAATACAGGTCCAATCTGGTAGACGTGTTGACGGAATCCTAGAAGGGCAAAGGCTACATTTCCTTGGAGCATCCCTTCCTTATCTGTAGGGGAACTTAATGAAAACAGGCCGTCTATAACCTGCATTTTCATCAGAACATGCTCGATATATCGATGAAATTGTTGTGTTGTTACCGATGTTTTTTTTTCAAAAACAAGCATTATAGGCTCATCCGGAATTCCGAATTCTGAAGATAATACCTCCTGAACAAGTGCAAAACTACCATCAGATACTAACCCGTGATCTTTAAGTACCGTTGGTAGCTTCGTAGCGTACGTACCAAACACGACAAAAAAGGCTGTCCACAACACAATGATCCATGTCGGAAACCGATAAGAAAGCTTAGCAAGCAGACGGTATCCCATAACCAGCTCTCCTAAAAAAGATAATAGCTAACCGTTGTACGATTTCAATCGCGTAGCCTTAACCAGGACCTTTCCAAGTGGCGGACAGAACCGTACAGCACTTGGAAACCAGCGCGTAACGCTAGGCATAGAACACAAGGTGTGTGCAAGCCTTCCACGTCTAATAAGACCTGCAAATTCACGGTTCATAGCCTGTGTATATTCTTCTTGCCAGAACGTACGGGATATCTCTCCCCGAAGATACTTGTTGGCGAGAGCACAACACAGGAAGGACGAACGCAGTGCTATAGACATCCCATCGCCGCATAACGGTGGAATCACCACGGCTGCATCTCCAAGATGTGGGATGACATGCCACGCTAGGGGATGTAGGGACAGATGTACTGGAGCTATAGAAACTTGTGTGGCCTCGATTGGTACCGCATGTTTCATTCTCTCTACTAATTGAGGGTTCGCTCTTGAAGCCGCTTCAAGGATAGCCGGTACCGTTGTCCCCGCACCCTTGACTACTTCCATGTCCAGTAGCGCAGCCACGTTCGAATAACCATTCTCAACAGGAGAAATTCCTACATATCCACCCTTTACGAAATACAGTTCCGTAACGAGTTCAGAATCCATTCCTGCATAATGTGATTTGATCCCGACATAGGATTGCTTACTCGTATTTGAATCCAAGGGATACGGTTCAACGAAAATATTAGCATGACGGTGAGATCCCCAAGCAGCATACACCGTACGAGCTTGGATGACCTCTACTTCACCCCGTTGTTTCATCTGCACCTCGTATCCGTCATCATGTTGCTTAATCGAAATCACCGTCATGCCTGTTCGTACAACAACTCCTCCTTGAACAATAGCTTCATGAAGAGCCGCGTCAAGCTTATATCGACTTATTCCCCAGGCTAAACCGGGTAAGGGAACTTCAATTAAATCCCCATGTTCAAATACAAGTCTCGCTTTGGATATCAACTGAGGCTGTAATGATTCCATAACGCTATCTAAGCCAAGCTTACTAAGCATCTCTAGCGATTCTGGAGAGAGAAATTCACCACAAGCTTTATGACGGGGAAATACTTGCCGATCTAACAGCATCGTTTCCCATCCCAGATCTGCCAATTGTTTGGCAAGGCTACATCCAGCAATACCTCCGCCAACCACCACCGCATCCATGATCCGATTCACCGATTCCCACTCCTATCTTGTCCCATAGAAGAATGTCGTGTGGTGAGGACTACACCTACACCTACTATTTGCTCCATATATCCTCACTCTCGTCCTCCCTATGAGAATACTGTGGAATGACAACCGCATAACGAAATAAGGGCCGCCACGAATAAGTGAGTTCCGGGACTCCTAAGACTTCTCTTAGCCTAATCCAATCCTTAGCACGGAACCCTTTGGCTACAGAGAGAGGGGCATCATGCCTTATATAATGATTAGTGGACACCAACCGACTAATAAGCCATACAGCCGTCCATGGAATCCATTGCCTATGAATATCATTAATAACAACACCAAGCTTAGATGCCTTATGCATATAGGCTACGATCGTGTAAAGCTCATCCCCCGTAAAATGATGAACAAACTGCGATCCGCTCACAATATCCACAGAAGCTTCTGCTAGATCCTTCACATCAACTAATCGTACTGTTACCCGCGGTTCATCACGAAAGAATTGACGCGCCTCTTCACAAGCTTCCTCTGTGACATCTACTAATTGAATCGTAATATCAACGTCATTCTTATCCGCCCATTTAAGAACGTGTTTATTCACATCACCCGATCCCGCACCTACATCAAGAATAGATAAATGTTTCGGACGACCTGCCAGAATCCATAACCGCTCAACACCATAGAGGGTAGGACTTGAAGCCGCAAATATCTGATTCAACAACCTTAAATCTTTTAGTGCTTCATGAAGATCATCTCCGCCCATGCTGAAATCATCCATCAATTCAGGCTCTTCGGCTCTCTTCTGTAACTTTTTAAGAATGGACATGATCTACAACCTGTTCTTGCAGAATAATCGAAGGCAGATATGTAAACTTAAGTAGTTCCGCTGTTAATCCAGGACCGAAAGCTAACGCTACGCCATTTGAAGAACCCGATTGGCAAGTTATTAAATCCTCACGCATCGCTTTTAGAACAAATAGAATCGTAGCTGAAGATAGATTTCCATAGTCATGAAGAATACTTCTACTAAACTGAACCTGAGAATCACTTAAATCGAACATCTGTTGCACGATATCCACAATGCCTCGCCCTCCAGGGTGAATGGCCCATAAGTTAGGAGATTCTTGTCCATTCAAGAATGACTCCATTTCCGACGGCAGATAACGCCCCAACAATTTGGGAATATTCGTTGACAGGTAAAGGTCAAATCCATAATTGCCTAATTCCCATATCATTTCCTCACCACACTCAGGTAGCAGCACCGAATGCCCCTCTCCTAATTGAAATAGCCCTTTTCTATTCTTATCGGCGGTTCCTACCACACATGCGGAAGCCCCATCCCCAAAGAATGACGCACCAAACAAAGCTTCTCGATCACTTGAGGGTTGGAAATGAAGGGTACACAATTCCACACAGACAATTAATATCTGCTTATTGGATTGCCCCTCCACCAACGTCCTAGCCAATTGAATCGCCTTCAACCCAGCAGCACATCCCTGGAATGTTAATGGAATCCGTTGCACACGTGGAGATAGATCCATTTCCTTAACTAGAACGGCATCTAGACCCGGAAGAAATTGGCCTGTACAGCTTACCGTTATCAGATCTGTGATCTGCGAAGCCTCGATCCCTCCATCAAGTAAAGCATCCTTCGCCGCTTGAAGCGCTAAGGGGATGGATTCTCTCTTATAAATTTCCATACGTTCCGCGGTGGTAGGAACATCATCCAGTCCTTCGGAGGGCAAATAGCGGCTTCTTGAACCATGGGCAATTAGATTAGGCTCACATGTATAGCGGGTTGCCACACCACATTGTTTAAAGATTCTTCTAGCCCATCGCACCGAATTAGGGGAATCGTGCAAAGCTTCCTCTAATTTATCTAATACTTCATCTTGTTCAATACGGTGGGTTGGGAGGGCCGTACCTATTCCTAATATAGAAATGTTAGGAGACATGTTATGAGATATCGTATCTATCATGAGTTCATCCACTCCTTGTCCGAGGTTTACGCCAATATCCGTAATGGAACAAGTTTATTCTTGAAACTGCTCGTATATGCATGATTGCTTAACTATCATCCACATTTTGGATAGCTTATCTCTTATCCATCTTTTCTTGACTAAAGTCTAAGAGAACAAAGTAAAAAACTCTCTCCTAAGAGAAAGAGTGCTATTGGAAATATTAGCGTTACTGCTAGTTAGCATCGTGATATTAAGATAAACCATGGCTGCAGATTCTCCTCTTAGAGAATACCCAATGTCTATGCTAAAACATATAAGAGATAATATTCAATCTAAACAAATAATTTAAAGTATCATCATGCTCCTCAGCTTCTAGCTTCTGGCTTCTGGCTTCTGGCTTCCGGAATAAATAATGTGTTATAAACAGCTTTTGAACAACAGAAAAAGAGCCACCTGTTAAGGTAACTCTCTACATGATGTGTCTACAACTTGCATAACTTCATCATATGTATTTATATTCATTGTTTCAGTCGTCCTAGCCAAGCTTGTACAAAGTTACTTCATAATCATTAAAAACATCCTCGATCATTTTCTCAACGATATTCCAATCCCCATTTGCCATGCCACAACCTAGATTGTACGGAAGAGCGACGCTAAACTTCAATTCTTTCGCTTTGTCCTTCAACTGTCGTAATGCGCTTTCAAGTGCTACGTAATCTGTATATTGTTCTGATGTTTTGCCATACTTAAATTGACCAAACAAATTAGCAATCATCGGACCATTCTGGCACTAAACTAACTGACATTAACCGAGCAAAGCATGTTTATCCTGTGCATGGATATACTCATTTTGATAAGCGGTGTAGGCTTCAGGATATTTATCTCGAATGCCTTTGGCTGCCCCACTTCCCATTACCCCTTGGCAATTCACCTGGTGTCCTAGTATACTTTGCTTGGCGTTAAAAAAGTCTCCACTTACTACGTTAACTGACATGTATCTTCCTCATCTCTTCAATAAATGGAACAATTATAATTCTAAATTATAATTGAATATATATTCTACCATTATTTTCTTCATATTGTTCCATCTAAATTTAGAATAAAGAATAAAGGATCAAAACCAAAATCAGTGCTTGACATCGATTGAACGGACACCAGAGACCTTATTTGCTGTAATTACCCTGATTCTGGATCCTTACGGACACCACAGACCTTATTTCACATCATTCTATGTGTTTTGGGGCAATTATGGGTAAATAAGTGCTTCTATGTCCGTTAAAAAGCTAATCGACCCTAAAACTCACAAATAAGGGCTTCTATGTCCGTTCGGGTGAGGCCTAAATATTTCAAGCACTGATTATTGCATTGAACCAGAATAAAGAATAAGTGCACCCCCTAGAATTTCATCGGTTAAACCCAAGGGTTTTTCCAATGTCTATTCTAAGGGGTGCACTTCACTATTCTCAGGATGGCTATTACTATTTTTTTAGTACTCTTGGAGATTCTCCCATCTCCTAAATCCAAACAGCTGAATCTCACGAAGTGAAACGATGAGATCAGCATTCTTAGAGACTTAGAGACTTAGAGCCTTCCAGTCACCGCTACACTCAACGCGAGTTGCGCTTCTTAGCAGCTAGCAGGCGGTCCATCGACGTGGACCGCTCCTGCTCCTGCGGCGGCTCTGCCGTTGCCGCCGCCTCTTGCGCCCTGCCCGGCCGCGCCTGCGGCTGCCGGGCCTGCGGCGCTTCGCCCGGCGGCTTCGCGCCCGCCGCGGCAGGGCTGGCACCGCCCGCGGCACGCGGCGGTGCAGTTGGCGGCGCTGCGGAGCCGCCGCCATAAAAGGCTGCGGCGCGTTCCTTGCGCGCCGCTAGCCGAGTGAGCCCAGCGGCTGGCGTAGCCTCGCCGGGCTCACTCGCACGAGCAGGTCGCCGCCGCAAGGCCGCGGCGAGGCGCTCTGCCATTGCGCGCCATGGCAACGCCAGGCGGCGCACTGCAATGTCGGCTACCCATAGCAGCAGAACAGCTATAAGCAGCATATAGCTCCAATCTTGTAGCGATTTAGTCGCTCTAGCTTTAGGGGCGAATAGCTCTTCAGGATGATCCCAAGCTAGTACACGACCTCCTGTGAGTTCAGCAAGTCTACTCAGTTCCTGCTGCGAATCTCCCATTGAAATACGATATTCCGGAGAATATGGCACGACTAACCCACTTCCTGGCGCCGCAACCTTCTCGCTTTTTCCGCTGTCATCTACTAGAGACAACATAAAGGCTCCAGGTTTATCTACAGTCATATCTCCCGTATAGTGACCCGGAGATTCCTGAAACAGCATCACCTTTCGCTCCTTCAAATCTTCCCCAGTCACCACCGCTTGTAAAGAATCGGGCACCACTTCATCACCGTTAACAACAACTTCTAAATGAACCTGATTCCCTTCAACCTCACTCTTTATTTCGTAAGGAGAAGCTGTAAACTGTGGAAAGGTCCATTTAATCATCTGTGTTAACACATCTGAGAATCCTGCCCAAGATACCCATTCCTTCGACCATTTCCCTGTTAAATCACTAGTCCAAGCTACGGTTCGGCCTGATCCGTACTGCCATCTAGATAGTAATGGATCTGGTTCTGGACTAACTAAGGCCGTCTGTGCAGTAGCTTTCGGGGTTGTGGCTATATATCCGTATATCGTTGGCACGCCATTCTCAAACAGAGCATTCCACTCTCCGGTATCCTGCAAGGCAGGGATAAATGGCTTATCTACAATGTATGACTGAGCCATCATCACCGCTTCACGACTGAAGATAGCTGGAATCGTTGTTTCGTCCTGAACGAAATAATAACGACCTTTAGAAGACTCAGCTAAACTTTGCAACAACACCGTGTCCGCATCTTGACCTACCGCCACTGAGGATAGTGTAATTTTATCCTTCTTCATTTGTTCTACAAGACCCTGATAAGCACCGTTACCCGCCGACTGACCATCTGTCATTAGAATAATATGTTTACGCTGTGCTTTAACTTCTACCAATTTCTGTACCGCAGAACTTAATGCAGGATAAATATCTGTCCCTCCATCACTTTGAATGGACTGGATCTGACTCAATATCGCTTCCTTATCCGATGCTTTTTGCGGTTCAACAACCCACCAAGGTTGATCGTCAAAAGCAACAACACCCACAGTATCTTTAGGCCGTAATAATTCGACAGTACGCATCGCCGCTTCTTTGGCTAACTCAATCTTAGCTCCACTCATACTCCCAGAACGATCAATAACTAGAATAAGCCCAAGTGAAGGAATCTCACGCTTACCTTCTAAATCCATGGATACAGGCAATAACTTCTCAATAGGTGTTTTGAAATATCCCCCCATGCCGAAGCTATCTTCCCCACCAGCCATCATGAATCCGATCCCGTAGCTCCGAACCGCCTGCTCAATGAGATCCATCTGACGTCCACTTACCCGATCTCCTGACACATTGTTAAAAACAATGCTATCATAAGCCCCATATTTGGCTAGCTCAGTAGGCAAAAGCTCTGGATCTATCACCTCGTATTGAATAAGCCCTGATGATAGCGCTGAAGTAATATTGTTAGAAGTTTCTTGCTTACCTTCTACAATGAGAACCTTCGGTGGCCCATCTACGCGGGTAAAGGCATAACCGGTATTGTTCGCAGACTGGTCGTCACCTTCCATGAAAATTTCAGCACGATAACGATGTAAACCTGTTGTTTTGGCCAGACCCTTCAAGCCATAACGATTATCTCCAGGGGATACCTCGACCTTTTGCCTACTAATTTCCCTATTATCTTCATATAATCGTAGCTCTCCTGTTGCCTCGTATGTACTACGCAACAACACCTCGAAATAAAAAGCTTCCGCTTGATACAGCTTATCCGGCACAACAAGCTCTTCAACAGATACATCCCGGATGGCTGGCTGAGGCGCTTCGAGAATATCAACAGCAATCCCTTGATCCTTAAGCAATCTTCCAGCAGAAAGCATGCTCCCCACATTCTCTTCTCCATCTGAAACCATCACAATCCGTGAATCTCCAATCTGACTAAGCAGACTGCCTCCGAGCTGTAACCCTGCCTCCAAATTACTGAATTCCCGTTTCAACGAAGCATCGAATTGAACCTCATGAATCTCAGCCGGAGATAGCTGCCTTTCAACGGCAGAATCAAGACCCGTGGATACTATGGACGTCTGATCTTCCTTATCTTTGTGGTTCGCTGATTCCTGAATCCACTCCATTAACTGATCCTGATCTGCCATACTATAAGATCGATCAACAAGATACACGACTTCTTTTTGATATACGAGGTTGTATGTTTGTATTCCTGAAAGCATCAGAACTAGTAATAATAGAATCGTCGACCTTATGCCAATGGCCCATTTCTTACGAGAACCAGACAATCGAAAATCAGATTTATAGGCGTATACCATGAGTACAGTCAACGGAATAAGTAACCATAATAGCCAAGGATGACTAAATTGAATGCCCACGTTGGTACACCCCCCATTCCAGCAATATGACAGTAAGTGCAACAGCAGCCAAGATCCACATCAACGATCTAGCGACCTGTTCACCATTAGCTTGCCCCTTCTCACCATCACCCTGATTCTGTAACTCAGCATTGGATGAACCATCTACCCCCTGTGTTAACAAAAGCTCCGTCTGCTGATCAACATTTCCTTCACTCGGATCAGCTGTTACCTCAACCCAATATTGAGGAATACTATCCTTCGTGCCCTGTTGCTCAAATGCGTATAATCCTGGAGTAGAAGGTACCCGTTGTAGTGCTATAAATCCTTGTGATCCTCGATCTGCCGCTATGGGTTCAACACCTGATGATAAGGCTAACCCCTCTTTAGCAACCCATTGTGCCTTCGTTGCTTCAACAGAGATTGGCATATCCATATGACCACCTGCAACCACGCGTCCAAGTCCAGAAGCTTCCCCACTAGTCAACCATGTCACCGCATTGTTAATGAGGATTGGAAACTCCGCAGATAACGGAAGGTCACTATCCTCTAGCTTAAATAGAAAAGAAAGACGCGCATATCCTCCCTCTTTGCCAGCATAGATCGCTGTCTTCTCACCAATATCAGCAATGGCATCTCCCCATACAGGTGGAGTCTCCTGGTCAATCACAGTTCCGAAATATATCCCCGCTAGTGTCAAATATTTCGTGACTGGATGATTGAATGGCTGGGCCTTCTCACCACCGACTTTAACTTCTTGCCCCACGCCACCAAGGGTCCAGAGAGCCGTCTTACCTAACAATTTCGCCCAATCCTCCTGCTGCACAAATTCAGGAGCCTCGCCCTCAATAATAACTAGATCAGGAACTTCCTTCGGCACCGGTGGCGCTGACATATCCTTGGAATCCCCAGCTTGTACACCCTCATCTATTGCCAACTTCGTAATTTCTGCTCCCGTTAACTGTAGTGCTCGCTCCAGAAATAAATTTCCAGAACTTAAGTACAACACATGAGGCGTAGTCGTCCTGTCTCCGAATGCGAATGAAATATTGTCTGCCTCGTAATCGTCGAGTACCTGCAATTCCAGACGATATACCTCCGCATCTTCTAGTTCCTGTAGAGTGAGTGTCGTATGCCCATCTGTCCGCCATTCAATAGTCTGTGTTCTCAACAGTTTATCGTCACCGTAGAGTTCAAACTCAACAGGATCATTCTTCTGATGGGTACTTTCTAGCACAGCAACGGCTGTATTCCCCGCCGCTCCTCGCTGGACACCAAACTGTTTAATCGACACATTGTAAGCCTCTGTGTCACTAACACCAACATCGATGACTTGACTAGCAACTTGAAAGGGAATCCCTTCTCCGTCACCCTTCCATTCACCATCTGTAAAAACCACAACCTCAGCATCTTGTTCCTCACGAGTTAACGCAGAGGCTAGTGATAGCGTCTCACGATAGGCTGACTTACCATAGTAGGGTTCAAGTCCATCTATAGCTTCATTTATCCTTGTCTTATCCTTCTCCCTAGAGATGACAATATTGGGGTCGGAACCAAGGCTAAGTAACGTTATTTCACTGCCTTGGGCATGATCCTCGATGTACTCCTTCACCTTAGCTTGTAATACATCTATTCTTCTATATCCATCATCTGCAGATTCATCAGATTTATTGTCCTCTGAAGAAGCTGTCGTTCTTGCACTCATGCTGCCGGAGGTATCCGCAACGATAACCACATGCCCTTTAGCATCGGCAGACACCCACCAATACGGCTGCATCAATGCAAATACAAGTAGGGCAGCTGCCACAAGCTGCAACCATAACAGCAGACGGCTATGTAATTTCTGCCATGGACGGTTCGCCTCAATATTACGAAGAACCCGCCCCCATAACATATGGCTCGGTACCAACGTATCGATGAATTTTCGTTTCAACAAATACATGAGTAGAATGGCCGGTATACTCAAGCCAAATACCAGACCGAGCCACGACCCAATTCCCATGATTAATCCTCCTTAGAACTTAGCGTAGCAAAGTTATCTTCGTAAGCATTAACTAGCTTTGCTATGCAAAGCTTTCTTCGTAAGCATTAACTGAACTTTGCGTAGCAAAGCTTTCTTCGTAGACATCAAGCCTTACTCTTTCAGAAAATCTATCTGTAAACACTAGCTATGCATTGTGTAGCAAATCTATCTTTGTTAGCCCTTCATGGCATGGCAAAGCTATCTTCTTAAACTTATACAAAGCACTTCACGACAAAAATGATCTATTCATCATCGTTAAGTCATCACGAGTCCAGACTCTGCCAGGATGCCGAGTATAGCCTCTTCAATCGGCGTATCATTCGGAATCAGCACATAGGAGATGCCTCGTTCAGCTGCATAACTGGATAGGAAGTGTTGGTAGTTCTCCCATTCCTTTTTGTATGTCTGTAGCACCTTGCCTGTCAAGGACACTTCCTTACCCGTCCCAATCTCACTATCTACAAGACGTAAATCTCCACTGAGCGCCGGATTTATTTCTTCTTGAGATACAATATGCACCAAGACAACTTCTTGCCCAGCTCCCGCTAGTCGAGATAAGGCCTTCCCGATCTCCTCTTCTCCTTCACTAAGCCAGAAGTCCGAGAAAATCCAAGTCATCCCCGGTAGCCTTGGAATCGCTCCCGGTTCACTGAGACATGCCGCTAAACTTCCTTCTCCTCCCACCGGAGCCTCTTCAAGAAACTGAAATAATCGATGAATCGCTCCCCTCCCCCTTAGAATAGGAAGCCGTGAGTCTAGTGAGCGACTATAATTCACCGCCTGCAGACGTTCATATGAACAGAGTGCAATGTATCCAATGCTGGCAGCCAGTTGTTTAGCGTACAATAACTTACTCGGAACTTCATTTACTCCATCGGTATTAGCTTTCACTTTACGTTCTCCAAAATCCATCGATGCTGAACAGTCTACATATAGACTGACCATCAATTCCTGCTCATCCATGAACTGGCGGATAAATGGCTTACCTGTGCGAGAATATACACTCCTATCGAATCGTCGTATATCATCCCCGGGAGAGTAGGGGCGATAATCTGCGAATTCCAAGGAAGAACCTAAACGACGTGATCGCCGCTTCCCCTGTAGCGTACCTGCCACCCTTCTACCTGCACCGAGACTTAATCGTTCTAGACGAGGAAGTATTTGTGGCGAGAGAAGATAATTTTCATTCATACCGTCCCCTCAAGACGATTCAGAATTCCCTGAACGATATGATCTGTTGAAATGCCCCTGGCTTGACCTTCGAAGTTCAAGAACAGACGATGACGTAACGCTGGGACAGCTACTGCATGAATATCTCCCGTAGAGAGATGCATTCTACCTTGGCATATAGCCCGTACCTTCCCTGTTGAGATGATGGATTGAACTCCACGGGGTCCTGATCCAAATCTAACGTATTTACGTACATCTTCTGGTGCAGATGATTCTTCTGGATGAGTCATCATAAGCAACTTCACGGCATAATCTAGCACTTCTTCTGCTACCAACACTTCTTTTGCTCCACGTTGTATTTCTATCAACTCCGCACCGGTAGCCTGTTTACTTGCAACAGAGACATGAGAGGAAGTTGTTCTTCGTACGATTTCCTTCAATTCTTCCGCGTTCGGATAGGGTACAAGAATCTTTAATAAGAACCGATCTAGTTGAGCTTCTGGAAGAGGATAAGTCCCCTCATTCTCCAGAGGATTCTGTGTAGCTAACACGAAAAATGGTTTGGGTAACACATGTGTATCATTTCCAATCGTCACCGTCTGCTCCTGCATCGCTTCTAACAACGCACTTTGCGTCTTCGGAGTTGCTCGGTTGATCTCATCCGCTAACACGATGCTACTAAAGATCGGACCACTCTGGAATGTCATCCCCGTAACCCCTTGATTACCAAATGAAAGCACCTGCGTTCCTGTGATATCACTAGGCATTAAATCAGGTGTGAACTGAATTCGTGAGAAAGATAAATCCAGACTATCGGCAACCGTACGTACTAACATTGTTTTCCCAAGGCCAGGTATACCTTCGAGTAAAGCATGACCGCCAGCAAAAATACACCAAAGTAGCTGTTCTACTACCTCATGCTGACCTACAATCACTTCACCTATTTGAGCTCTTACACGGGCAATCGTTTCCTTCCATACTTCTGGCTGTATCCTACTATCGGGCATATCCCATCCTCCTAATTCAACCTCTCATGATTACATCTGCTACTCTATGGATTTGGATTAATCGATGTGAAGTAACTCTCTACTAATCCTTGCATTTGCTGCGGAAGATCACTACGCCCCAGCGATTTCTTAGCCTCATCAGCATAACTCTCATATACTTCTGCATACGGACGGCTAGCTCCGTCCATCGTTGGGGATATTCCACCCTTCTGAATGTCTCCACCCCCTTGGGTAGGCCCTCCGTCACTCTGTACTCCGCCTTTGCCAGCAAGATCACGTGGCGTAGTCACCTGTTCACGTCCACCCGTACCTAAGCCTGCCCCAGCACCTTGACCGCTTCCTGTACCTCCATTACCACCGGTGCCCTGTCCAGAACCGCTACCTTGTCCACCCGAACCCGCTCCTTGACCTTGTCCTTTACCTTGACCTCCATTAGATCCTTCTCCACCCTGACCTGCCTGTCCATCTGAGACCTCATTCGCAGCATCACTGGGTTCGCCACTCGCGCCCGCTTGGGCAAGCATTTCCCCACTCCCACCACTGCTCCATGTGTCTGAGTAGGATAACCCTGCAGCTGCCATCTGATCAGCAAGACTCATTCCTTGCTTGGCTAATGATGCGCTTAAAGCGGAAGCAGCGGCAGATTGCTGAGAAGCTACCGACTTCGAGGCAATAGCTTTCGTTAATTCCTCAAGTAATTGCTGCAATGCTTCGTCTTGTTTAGCTGAAACACCCTTTTCTAAAGCTTGCTCAAGTTTCTCTAATGCTTCCTTAAGCTGCTTATTCTCCGAATTTGCAGGGATCTCCTCTGATAATTTCTTCATATCTTTCCTCAACTTATCTTTCTCTGCGGAAGATAACTTTTTCATTTCCTGCTTCAAATCATTCATGACTTGATCAAGCTTCTTCGGGTTATTCTGTTGTAAATTTTGTGAAAGTGATGACAATGATTTCAATTGACGCATTTTCTCTGCTAGCTGAGATAATGATTTGGCCTTTTCCTCTTGCTGCTTGGCCAATTTCTCCATTGCGTTCATACTTTTCTCTAACTCATCTAGTGCTTTTAGAGGATCTTTCTGCCCAGCCAATTCTGTCTGCAACCTATTCACTTGCTCTAGCAATGGCTTCTTAACGATAGGTACAAGCTTCTCAGCCTGAAGCTGCTTAGATAATTGTTCCGTTTGCTTCTCCTGTGTCTTAACCCATTCCCGCTGTTGCTTCGCTTTAGCTAATATTGTATCTTGCGGATTAGGAAGAAGGGTAAGTGCCAGAACCACAATGGCTAAAGATGCACAACTGATCCATATCCGTCGTGTTACAGGTAAAGGAAGCCTACTTTTGATATCTGCCATAAAGCGCTGCCCATACTTGGCTGCCTGCTCTCTCTGCCAATGCACAGCTGACTGGTCCTGTCCCGCGAATGAAAGAGCCGTCACCATCATATCCCTGCGCTCTGGCCCTTCCTCAGAGGCATCCATAGCCAATGCAGCCTCTCTAGGCGTAATACGGTGAAGTAAGCCCCATATCATCCCAACAATAATACCTAGCAATAATAACCCTAAAGCTATCCATCTCACTCTATCCATCGGCCATATCCTAGCAGCAACTAATAGCGTAGTCCCCGCAAATAATCCGCCGACACATCCATAACCCCCGTATTGTAATACACGAAATAATTGCAGTCTTCTTCGTACCGACATAACCGATTTATGAACTTGTAGCATACTTTGTTGTATCTGCTTCATTCTTCTCACCCTCCTTCCTTCATCGAAATAATCAACGTTCGCCATTTATTTGTCATGAAGATCGGTATCGACTCGTTCCATTGTCATTTCCTCTGTGATAACCTCCAATGATGTATTTCTTTTTCTCCGGCGCACAGGTCGGATCTTACGAATGCTAATAATTAAAGAAAGGATAATCACAACAGAATATACGATTACAAATTCTAACCATAATTGGATTGGAGCATCTGCTTGCATAGTGGAACCATACACATAGAACATCTCCCGTGAAAAGCTAGAATCAAATATACTTAACATGGCCCCCGCAGGGTTTAGCCCCAATATATATCCAACCCAAGAATAACCTGATGAAGATGGAGTTGGTCCACCGTATTGTTGTTGCCACATACTTAAGAAGAATAAATATAAGAGTCCTGTAATCAGAAAAATAAATATACCTGCTCCATACGTAACAATGACTGAAATCATCGTCCGTTTAAATAATGTGGAGAACATCACCCCAAGCGACCCCAGCAGAATCATAATGAATAAATAGAATAAGAACATATACACTACTTGCTGAGGTGAAATTCCCCCATATAGAAACACAATACTGTACACAGGCATTGTTGCAACTACGATCAAAGCCATAAAACTAAGGGATGATAGTAGTTTACTCAGAATAATTGTGGCCGAGCTTTGCTGTGTTGTCAGCAACATACTAAGTGTCTGTTTCTCCCGTTCACTACTAATAACACCTGCCGTGAGTGCAGGCGCCATGAAAGCAATCATTAACAACTGTGCAAAACCCAACACATAGAACATCGTCTGACTCATTCCTGAATTGAATCGTTGATTCCCTCCATTGTCCACATACATCGTTATATATATAAAACCCATAGCAACGAATCCTAAAGCAAAAATATACAACATCACGGACAACATAGACTTTGGTGAACGCATTCTGAGGCGGAATTCTTTATCCAGCACAGGATTAATCCATCTTCTAGACCAATTCACTACCCATTCCCCCTTTGGTAATTTCTAAGAATACATCCTCCAGGTTGGTCTGCGCCTCATGGAAAGAAAGAACCTGAAAATCCCAAGATATGATATGCTTTAGCAACTCACTTTGCTGCTCATCATTCCCACTAAAGTGTGCATGCACGCCTGTATTATCTGCTAGTACACCACTGACAAATGCCTCATCACGTAGACGTACTGCAAGTTCCTCTTCTCTTCCGAGCGTACGAATATGAAGCACTTTTTTGACACGAAGACTACTCTGAATATCCGATACTTTCCCTTGTGCCACCATGACACCATGTTCAATTACACCAATCTCGTCCACCATCTCTGCAAGCTCTGGTAGAATATGAGAAGAAATAATAATGGTCTTTCCCATCAGTTTTAATTCTTTGAGTATTTCTCTCATTTCGATACGCGCTCTGGGATCTAATCCAGAGGCAGGTTCATCCAGAATCAATACCTCAGGATCATGTACGAGACAACGAGCTAGACATAATCGCTGCTTCATTCCTCTAGACAGGCTATCTACGTAAAAATCCTTCTTATCACTCAGGTTCACCAAATCTAATAATTGTGGAATTAACTTCTCTCGTTCATTACGCGGAATGTTATAGCTCGCCCCATAAAAATGGAGATACTCCGTTGTTTTCAATTGATCATACACACCGAAGAAATCCGGCATATAACCAATCCTTTTCCGAACTTCCTTAGGGTATTCTGTTACCTCATAACCGTCCACCTTTGCTGTACCCGAACTCGGTAACACAAGTGTCGCTAGTATAGACATCGTCGTTGACTTACCGGCACCATTAGGACCCACGAATCCGAATACTGTACCTTTCGCAATGGTAAGATTGATATCCTTCAAGGCATCGAAGTTGCCATAACGTTTACTTAGGTTTGTAATTTCAATCATGGTTTCACCGTTCCCTTCAGTCTCAATTGCGGCAGCATTAACGTGGTCTGACTCTTGGTTGATACCATCAGTCGAATCACGCTGTTACCCTCTATATACGGGTCGATGTTCTTAGCGAGTGTCCATGTGTTATTAGTCCACGTAAGATCCTCCCAATCCTGTTGTAGCGCATTCCAGATTCTATACTGAGTATCCTGTCCTGGATTTCCTGTACTAAATGCCATCTCTTGAAAGTCGGTTGCTTCGTCTAATTCAGGTAAGGTAAATTCGAAATTTGCCGTACCTTGAGAGGTATCGATGAAACCATTCATCCCTTGATTCCATAAACCCGCAGTTACTTGCGTAACAACAGCAGGAACGAAGCCAAAAGGAATATTGATATTACCGTTCTCTATTAACGCTACAGTCACAGGCTGTGCCCATAAATTTAATTGATCACTCTTCATTTCCTTCCCCTTATTCGTATAAGTCAACATCGGATCTTTACTCCATCCAATAATATACGAACCTGTTGCAGACCAAGACGTACTGGGCGCATAGTTCATCAACATCTCCCGCTCGCGATTGAAAGTATCTCCTCCATTCGAGTTGATATAAGGAAAGAGAAGTTGCCCGAGGTCCCCTCCATTTGAGTTCATATTTCTGCGTGTAGATGTGTTTAGAATCTTCGCCTTATCGTTCTGCCCAAGATCCCCGAGATCATAGACTTGACCCCCAAGAACTAAAACCACCTTGGATAACTCACTTGTCGTATGATTGATTATTTCTCCTTCAATCTTCCCTTGGTCATTCAAAGATAACTGAACGTCGAATTGACCCACTTGGCTCGTGCTTCGTTGTTGTGCCCATATTTTGGCTAGCGACCATTGTGGCATATTTAATAGCTTTAATTGCGTGCTCTGATCCGTTACTTCAATGAAACTATTACTTTCCCTGCTATTTCCAAATGAGCTGCTTTGACGATCAATCTTCAAATATGTTCCCTTCGGGAACTCCAGAGTATAGTCCCCACTACTTGGTGTGAAGAACGCCGAGGCGCTCGTCGTTGTTCCACTGCCCTGCCCATCTAGTTCCAATATATTAAGGGTATGAGCAAGTTCATTCGTCTTATCTGCTGAACCTATGGTGTATACCGCTCCACTAGCGATAACCGCAATCAAAGGTATAATCCACCATGCCCATTCTCGTTTGTCCACTTTTTTCAATATAAAATAGAGGAGCGGAGCAACAATAATCACATAGATGATTAGCATCCATAACAAGATGCTAAACTGCGGCATTTTAAGTGATGGAAAGTACTCAAGTATGTAACTAAGATTATTCATTGAATATCCTGAATTCTGGCCTCCACCTATTTGCAGAAGGGATAAATCAGCCCGCAATAGAGAAGCCCACACAGAAGGATGACCACTCCAAGAAGCTAACGGAGCCATCGCAATATCATATGCCGCATACAATACAGTACCTTTCTCCACTTGCTTAGTCACGAATAAAGGCTTGGTCTCTGCACGATACAGCACTTGACTGCCTTCTAAAGGCTGTGCTTCAGATAACGTGAACTCTCCTTCAAGATTTAATGGTTTGCCTCCGAGCTTCGCAAGCTCTGGAAGTGACGTAACAGCGAATGTACCGTTATATTGAACAGGTGATAAATCCGCAAAAACCGCTGCCGTCTTCGGATAACTTGCCCCACCCGCAAGGACTAGTGTCCCACCTGACTTTACCCATTCAGATATACTGCCCGCTTGTTTCTTACTAAGACTATCTGAAGCGAACCGATTAATGACTAATATATCAACGCTATCAAGAAGCATTGGATCATCCGGAATATCATCGCTATCCAAAGAAACAATATCTAGATGATAACCACTTCCAAGCAGGATGTTCATGAAATTCATCGTATCAGGATCATCCGATAACACTCCTATGATCTCTTCGTTCATAAGGGCTGTACCATCAAGATAACTTTTACCCGATTTAAAAGGTATGTATTTTCCTTTCTCTACAGAATCTTTGTAGAACCTTATCTCATTGTTGTTCTTATTATAGTTAACTCCTGGTATCCCTAACGTTATTTCTTTCTTTGTGTCCTTCGGTAATTCTACATGCTGAATATAAGAAGCGTTCCCCATCATGTAATCCTCAGAATTCTGAATCACAATATCTCCAGAAATGTCGGTATCACTTGTTAACGTGATCTTGACTGGATTCCAGCGCCCATCTTTTAACTTGTTCCCGTACCCTAGATCAATATCTATTGTGATCGATGGATCATCAGCATAGACGGTACTAGGAAACACCCACGATTGAACCATTATAGCTAACACGATTAAGGGCAGTATGATAAACTTAATATTTCTAATATACGAAGACAAAATCCATTCCCCTCCTAAAAAGTAAAATTCTCTCACTAGTATTGACGTATAAACTTCGATAAAGTTTGCAATATTTTCAAATAAAAAAAAGGGTACACGATACTTTAAAAATTTGGTCACTCTATTCAAAAACAAAGGGACCGTTAACACCCCTTATAGTCAATGGTGTTAACGGTCCCTTTGTTTGTTTAATTCTATTGGTTATTCATAATAGTTTAGTTGAAAACTACAGTCTTATTCTCATGTACTAGAATTCGATCTTCGATATGCCATTTCACAGCTCTTGCTAATACAACACGTTCGATTGTCCGTCCAATCCGCTTCAGCTCACTCACATCATCGCGATGGCTGACCCGTTGCACGTCCTGCTCTATGATAGGACCGCCATCAAGTTCCTCGGTCACATAGTGCGCCGTCGCCCCAATAATCTTCACACCCCGTTGGTAGGCTTGTGAATAAGGTTTGCCTCCAACAAAGGCTGGTAAGAACGAGTGATGAATGTTAATAATGCGGTTACGATAATGATGAATAAAGGTAGGCGAAATGATCTGCATATATCTAGCAAGAATAATCACATCGATATCATCACCGATAACTTCAAGTTGTTTCTGTTCCGCTTCCTTCTTCGTATCCGCCGTTACCGTGATTAGATGATACGGGATTCCAAAGGATTCCACATACTCCTTCATATCAGGATGGTTACTTACAACCATCGCTATTTCGGCATCCAGATCACCCGCTTGCCATTGCCATAAGAGCTCTACTAAGCAATGATCCTCTTTAGATACGAAGATCGCGAGTCTTTTCTTACGACTTACATTATGGATCTTCCAATCCATAGTGAATTTGGAGGCAATAACTTTGAATTCAGCTTCAATTTCAGGTAACTTACGGTCTAACTCATGAAGATCAAACTCTACACGCATAAAGAACATACCACCCGAAGGGTCCATCGTATACTGATCAGATTGGATGATATTCGCCCCATGCTGATACAGAAAATCCGATACAGCAGCTACGATACCAGGTCCATCGGGACAAGATATAAGCATGCGTGCACGTTCCTTGTGTGGATTCTTGGACAACGATAGATTCTTGTTAATATGTACTTCCATGGGGATCCCCAACCTCTCTCAACAAACTTCTGTCTACCATTCTAACTGTATATTAATTGTTCTCCTTGCCCGCTAACCAAGCAACAATCCGATGATTGATTGCTTCTTCGCTCAATTCCGGGAAAAGATCAGCTTCAATAATCAAGTCATATAAACGCTCTAAGGGCTCACGCGGATCGGCCTTCTTCGCCTTAGCGTCATTCTTAAGCAAGTTCCATACATCTAGAACATACTGGCGAGAATCAATATTCTGTGCGGTAAAGAACTCATCAAGTTTATCCACCTGAGTCTTAAATTCTGGACCGAATCTCTCTAACATATTTCCACGTAATAACGCAATCTCCACTTCATACATCGGTCGCTGTGTTTTAGCATCTTTGCCAATCCAAGGCGTCTCTAGAATAAAAGGTTTTCCTTGTAGTAACTCATGATGCACAATACGGCTAATGGTATTAAATCCAATAAAACCACTACCAATCGGGGTATGTCGGTCTTTACCTGCTCCACGCGGATTCTTACTATCATTTAAATGGATTACACCGATTCTATCGATTCCTATCGTCTTATCAAACTCAGCAAGTACGCCATCTAGATCATCTACAATGTCATAACCGGCATCATGAATGTGACAAGTATCTAGGCAAACCGTTAGACGCTCGTTATGTTTCACTTTTTCAATAATTTGAGCAATCTCTTCGAAACTACGACCTATCTCTGTTCCTTTGCCAGCCATCGTCTCCAATGCAATATGAACATCTGTTTCATTCGTACCCTCTAAAACTTCATTCAGCCCATCCGCGATACGCTGAATACCAAATTCAGCATCCTTGTCTGTAAAAGCCCCCGGATGCAGGACGATGTTCTTTACACCAATCGCATGCGTACGGCGAATTTCCTCCTGTAGGAAACTCACTGCAAGTTCAAAAATATTTTCCTTATATGAACCTAAGTTGACAATGTAAGGCGCATGCACAATAATTTCATCTATACCATTCTGATTCATTAACTCCTTACCTTCTTCAATGAACATAGAATCGATCGGCTTGCGACGCGTATTCTGTGGTGCACCTGTATATATCATAAACGAACTAGAGCCGTAGGTATTTGCTTCTTTCGTTGCACTTAGTAGGCCCTTGTCCGAAAAGGACACATGGGAACCAATTTTCAACATGATCCATCCTCCTCTTCTAATCGAATAACCTTTATTTTAACGCGTATACTGAAATAAATCTAGAAATGCGTTATAATTCTGATGAAGCTTTCTGAATGTGACTAATATCATTGAGGTGAACAATATATGCATTCCACATTTGTAGTTAATATTTTGTCCAGCACCACCCCCAATCGCTGGTTTATGAACTCCATTGCCTTCTGGACGTTTGTCATGATGGGAGCTATGTGTATAGGTGGTTTCTTCATGTTTCGTAAGTTCTTGAAAGTGCTTCCTAAGGCAGATGGAAAGTCTAAGCTGGATTGGCAGAACTACTGGGTTGAGCGAAGTCGCTCGTTGTGGACTACTGAATCACTAGCATTCTTAGATCAACTAGTAGCCCCTGTACCTACCCCTTTTCGTGATATCGCTAAACATTCAATATCCGCAGAGATTGGTAAAATTGCCGTTGAGAGTGATGCATCTGAAGTCACTAGAGATCACTGTATTAAAGGATACATTGTAGCTACTCCTAAACGTGATAACAAGTTCCTGGTCACCTTTTTGAAAAAGAGCAATATTGATTACACGCCTTATAAGCATCTAATAAATAAATAAACATAACTATACCCCTTACAGACCAAATCGTATTGAAGAAATTTAACCTTCAACAATATGATTTCCTAGTAGGGGGTATTCTATAATCAGGAATGGATGAGGGAGGCGCTAATCAACATGAAGATCGTTATTTGTGGGGGAACAGGATTTATCGGAAAGGCTTTAACGGATTACTTACTAAGGCAACAATCTGAACAAAGTCACCGAATTATTATCGTTACTCGTACTCAGCCTAAGCATGCTATACATCACCCTCAGTTAGAATATATGACTTGGGATCAAATACATAACAATCCCTCTTTATTGGAAGGCATGGATGCATTCGTTAATTTAGCAGGAGCTTCCCTAAGTCAATTATGGACTCGACAAGCAAAGAGACGAATTATCCAATCCAGAATGAAGACAGTCTCAACAGTGGCCACGCTAATCGCATCCTTAGAAAGAAAACCGCCTGTGGTTATTCAAGCTTCGGCTATTGCAATTTATGGCACTTCACTTCATGAAACTTTCGATGAAACTAAGTCTCCACGAGTGCAAGATTTCCCTTCTGATGTTGTAGATCAGTGGGAAAATGCAGCGGATAACATCCAGAACGTAAGACTCGTGAAGCTACGAGTAAGTGTTGTGCTTGGTAATGGAGGTGGTGCCTTCCCGATGATGAAACTTCCCTACATACTAGGAGTAGGTGGAAAAATAGGAAGTGGGCAGCAGTGGATGTCATGGATTCATATTCATGATATCGTTCGATTAATCGAGTTCTGTATCCTTAATCTAGATATAGAGGGACCCGTTAATGCCTCTTCGCCTGAACCTGTAACGAACGACCAGTTCGGTCGAACGGTTGGAGCCGTATATCGCAGGCCCCATTGGTTCCCCATTCCCAGCTTAGTACTAAGAACCCTCGTTGGCGAGTTGTCACTCATCCTGCTTCAAGGACAACGTGTTATTCCAAAAACGGCTTTAGACCATGGTTTTATATTTACTTATCCTCAATTGAAGAGTGCGCTTGAGGAGCTTAAAAGTAGCACATAAATAGTTGAATGATGACGCTACGCTGATGGATTGTCCTTCCGCTCGTTGTTGCCCCTAAATTTTTGTGAATCTACCGCTCTTTGCGGTGAAAATTTAGGGGCAAAGCATATGCTTTGATGTTGCTTTCCAAAGGAAAGCTTTAGGCGAACGCTACGCCTCTCCAAGACAATTCCAGTATCGAAGATACGATCAGCACAGGCTTCTATTTTCTGCATGCACTGATTATGATTTAGAACTATTATTTCCACTATAAGTTGCACTGCGATAAGTATATTCCCCACGGATAATCGTGAATACGTCACCGTCTTGAAGAGCGTATTCTTTGTACGACACCATAGACTGTTTATTCAGTAACGTTCCGTTCTTAGAACCTAAATCTTTAATCACATACCCTCCCGCACTTACTCTGGAAAGTTCCACATGAGCTCTTGAGGCACCGGGCATCTCTTCAATAAATTGAGCAACATCAGCGGATCTTCCAATAATGAAATGAGGACAATGAAGATCAATTACTTCAAGCGGTCTTCCCTCTGACATCACTTGCCCCTCTTCTCTACGCTCTAAATATGAACGAAGTTGGGGAGATCCCCCAGAACTCAACTTATCCAATTTATCTAATGATATCTCTGGCTTAAGAAGAACCGTTGCCTGAGTCCTTGACGAGGAAAGCATCTCTGTTCTATGACCTAATTGGGCATAGTAATCCCCTTCCTGTTCATCCATATGGAATGAAGCAACTTGCGCTTGCTCTCTCTCCCACAGGGGCTCCATCGAACCTAAGTTAGGGGAATCTGGAAACGTCCATTTTTCACGTAATTGCTTCATTTCCTCTTTCTCTTTTTGCTTGTCACTCATTTTATCCGTGTCAGTTGATCCCGCAAAGAAACCCGTTAACCGTTCCACCTGAAATGGGGTGTTACGCTTCTTAGCGAGACTTGGATCCACCACCAGTTCAACTGAATCAAACATAGATAGAGAGTGATCCAACGGCTCCTGTTGATCATCTTCACTGCGTAGACGTAACTTTCCTTTCCATCCCAACCACGTTAGGATTCCTAGAGAAACCGTCAACACGATACTGACAAGAAGCATTACTTTACTAGGATTGTTCATAAATAGAAATTTCCACAATAAAGCACTAATCAAAATATAACCTACCATTAGATACGTCCTGATGGCAGAGTTCCGCTCGAGATCCTCCTCCATTTCAGATTCATCACGATCATTCATCCTTGTGGGTAACGATCTCTCCATCTGATAATTGGACGGTCCCATCTCCTTCTTAACAGGTCTCCGTTCTCCCTGATTCATTGCTAATCTACCATCATGAACTTGGCTGGAAGCCGTATGAATCTCATGGTCCTCCGCAAATCTCTGACTCCGAGATTCTATCGATGGTTGTTGTATAGTAGCAACCATTGGAGGTGAAATCACACGTCTTTGCTCATGTGAAACGGCTTGTTCTCCATCCTCAGTAAGCAGACTTAGAAGCATTCTCCGCAACCCTAGTAGGGTAAAACCGTCATCCGCGACATAATGAAGCAACCGTTGAACACCATTTCCCTGTAACTCAGACACTGCTGTCATAAGTCTAGTGATTAAAAGGCTTAAGGAAGCCCCAACAGATGCACTTTCCGTGTTCAATACAGGGATATATGTTAAATAAAGTGAACCTATCTGAAGTGTCCCTTCAACAAAAATATAATCCTCATTCAGATTGTACTTATCTGGCTGTAACATATACAATTTACTCTCTTCAAGAGTACTCACAATTTGGAGTAGCAGTCCATAATACTCAGCCATCCTCAGCTTCTCACTTTTCAGTAAGTGGGATAACATTTTTTTATCCGTAATGTCATATTGAAGTACCACTTTGAAATCTAACTCTTTCAACCTTAGTGTCAAATGATGCGGGATTCGTGCTGCCGAGATCATGCTGGTCTGAACTCGAATGATGTCCGAAGAGGGAAATCCCTCCGCTCCACCTAGTACCATATAGGTACCCCCATTATGAATAAAGTCACGCTGCAGATCAGTCAATTTAGACACCCCTTATTTATTAAGAAACTATATATAAATAAGCACTAATTGCTCCAGGTATAACCGCCAGCATAAAAGGAAATCTGAGCTGCTCCTTACCATTCCCCTTTAATAGGCTAATATCTTTCAGGATAAGAAATCCAGCTATCCCTCTTGCTATATTTCTAATTCTTGAGAGCGCCTCTCTTCGCCATAATAATATAACGACTCCTATTAGGCTTGCGTATAAGATTGAATACAACATCACTTGGACTGTAAAAAGAGCCCCTGTCCATATGCCTATTCCACCAAATAATTTGACATCACCCGCACCCACAGCCCCCATCCAGTACATGAATAGCAGTATTCCGAATCCTGCTAAGAACCCTTTTCCAGAGAATAAAAGACCCTCCCATCCTGCATTTACGATTTGATACAAGATGCCGGAAATCATTGCAGGAATGGTAAGTTTATTCGGTATTTTCATCGTTCTAACGTCTGTAATAAATGCAAGTATCAAGAATAAAGCACATCCACCATAGGCGAGCTCCATTGGTTACCTTCCCTTCTTCATCTTCCATTTCCCTTAATCTCGGCCAACCACTGTGAATGTAACTTCAATACTCTGACCGTCTTCTGTCTTAACGATAAAGGACCATGTACCTGGAGTCGTATTCGGACCCACAGACCACTCCCATTCTATATAGCCATCTGCATCTGCAGTACTCCAGCCAAGGTATTTCGCGGTACTCTCACCCGTTTTATAAAATACAGAAAGATGTGCAGTACTGTTCGGAGCTACCTTCACCCTAACTTTAGTCTTCTTACCGACTACCGCAGGATTAGGTTTATCAATTAATTGTATCGATTGCGAATCCTCATCAGACCCTTCATGACTTCCATCTGAAGTCGATTCTGATGTATCTCCAATCCATAAACGTTCTTCCGATCTAGCCTGTAATACGATCTTTTTATTGATAAAGGGAACCCTCATAGGTAACTCATAACTGAGTTCTATTCCGAAATACGGATTATTTCTAGTCTTCATATCTGGCACATGAATATTGGATACGTGAATTCGATCATAACTTAGCATTTGGCTCTGCATGAAAGGCTTTAATAGAGGTTTTACAATCGGATCTAGCACAGCCTCTGCCATGCTATTCTTCAAGTTCTGTAATGGCTCATCTCCCGTAGCTGCAGCAGCCATCATCCAATCACTGAGTGGTGCAGGGAGAGATTTGCTGTACTCAGATGCCCAATCTGTTACGGAGAGTTTCGGTATGATCCAATTCCCAGTTAACTTCGACCCACCCTCCACATCCTCTGTAGCATTAGGTGTAATGGCCAACGCAACAGGATACATATGTGTAGACACCATCTTGACGGTATCCGATACTGTACTTTGTAATGCCGTAGAAATCAAAGTCATCTGAACCATATAAATAAGAAATAAGATAAAGAATATAAACAGCGGAAATACTAAAGCAGCTTCAAGTACGATGCTCCCTTGTTCACTCGATGTTTTTCTAATATGAAAAGTCCGCTTTCTTGGTAACATAATAACGGTTCCCTTCCACTTCATCTTGGCTACCAGAGACATATCCGACCATCTTCATCACTCCAGGGAGGAACCAAAGTCTCATTCCAACTCTAGCTTCACTAGAGGCGTAAGTAGCTCTTTCCGCAGGGTTAATCCCCGTATTAAACCGAATCAATGCTAACATCCGCGACATTTTATTTTCATTATTACTGTGAATGAACAGAAATAGTCTCAAATAATCTCGATAGGTGATCTTGACTTTTAAGTATGCCGATAACTCTACTGATCCTGTTTGGCATAACTCAATCATATCTAATAACGCCCTTTCAATACCGTATAATAGTGCAGCTGCTAGAATTAACAATGGATGGCCTAATTTACTATTCTCTACCAACCCTTCCATCGTGCGTATCGCCAAGCGTGTTGCAAAAATTTCAGCATACGCAGCAGCTACATTACCTACTGGATTATGAAATCCGTATAGAATATATTCTAATTCCTGATTATGAATACTAAGTTGAGCCACTAAGTCATCTCCTGTAGTGCTTCCAGAATTACTTACGATTTCCCCCAAGCGACTGACATCAAAATGATGAAAATAGTTCGCTGCATATTCATTCTGAAAGAATTCATCTGATAACATAGACATGAGGCTCCCCATAGATCCATATAAACCATCCATTTCATTCATAGCTGATTTGCCCGCATCATACGGATCATCATCTAATTCTACTCCCTGATTAGTGCTACCTTGTGTTCCCTTGTTAAAGGCTAAACTTTCCTCATAATATTGTTGAACCGTTTCATACTCTTTCAAGTAGGCTTGCGCTTTATCATCCAATTCATTAATCTTCTTCAGAATATTAGCTGCGTCCTTCAGCTTAGTTTTGGATTTCTTCTCTGACTCCTTACGTCCTTTGTCTGATGAACGACCCTCCTCCAACTTCTGAATCTGTGCTTCAATCACATTACCTGAACCGGGTAGAACATAATTATGTAAGTAAGTCTCTAGCTGACGACTTGTCCTGATTACAGTTGACTTCATTGCGCTACTATTCGCATAAATATCCGTGGCACTTCCGATCTCAGAATTAAAGGAGATAAACTGACTATCAAGAGCTTTATAGACCGAAATCTGAGTATCTATCTCCTTTTTCAATTCTTGAAACAATGATTCTGGTAACAGTAGCATTGCAGTCTGTTGGCGGATTTTCCCTATAGTATCAGCATCTTCATCGCTTACATCATCAACATTTCCAGGTGAATTCCCACTAGATACCTGATCATAACCTTCATTTGCAGAGCGACTCTCTGATTCCGCTATAACCTGTTTCATTTGTTCATTGTATTCATACGCATCTTTCCACAATTCTAGAGACTGAGGCAGTATCTTCGCATGACTTTCACGCGCGGAGTTCTGCTTGCTTGTCATTTCCGATAATAAACTCGAGACCCCACGCTGATAATCTTCAATCTTCTCTTCGATAACGTCATAATCCGTTTCACTGTCCTCCTCGTTATCTTCCTCGTTATCCTCCTCTTCATCTTCATCTTCATCGTCGTAATTATTATCCGTTGGACGTATTGATGATTGGGTAACATAGTCTTCATATTGCGCAGCAACATCGTTTCCAGCACTAATGTTACTGTTACCCAGCGATTCATCAGATATATAGCTCCCCTTCGGATTCATAGTCAAGTCCGAGAGAACTTCTACACTTTGAGCTGCCTTCTTCTGTTTAGCGAACATATCATCTAATGCATCTTCTCGCTTATCGTATAATTTTTGAAGTTTTCCAAGTACATCTACGGTATTGGATGCTTCTTTCATCGATTTCGATAAAGGTTTAAACTTATTAACCAATTCTAATGTGAAGTCAATCGGAGCTTTATATTTCATTTCTTCACTAATTTGGCGATTGAATATATCATATTCTCCTAACATTCGGTCCATTTGTAAGGTCGAAGTATCCAAATTAAAGGGTAGCAACGAAAACGCATCGCCTCTATCCCCATGTTCCATACTCCCATTCAATACGTTAGCCATGATCTGATCACCATTGCTCTCACCAAATGCATACAGTCCATAATTTTGCTGTAATTCCTGTTCATAGGCAGACATCACTGAACGAACTCCTGAATGGATCAACCGTTCACTCTGAACCTTCATCGCAGCAATACGAGCATAATCAATAAAAATAGCTACGAAAGCGAAGACAATCGTGAAAATCATAATCAGGAAAATTGAGACTGATCCTCTCTGCTCAGAATGCCATTTGCCAAACATCTTCATCCTTTTCTCCTCCCGGTACGGATACCCCCTGTCTACACAGACGATAATTCATCCACTAAGGCTATTTGCCTGTTGCTCCATACTTCGTCAGAACTTGCGCCGCATTACTCTTACTTGTAGATTGTCCACCCACACCTTTAAATTTAGCTCCGTAATAACGCATTAGATCTACCGTACGTATAAATTCAACAGGATCAACAACGATAGCGTTAGCACTTACCTCAACACTAGACCCACCAGCTAATAATTTATCCAACGGAGACAAATGAATAATCTGATTAAGCTGAGTACTTACTTTACGTAGCAGAAGTGTATTCTGATAAGATATTCCACCCTGCATACTCCCTGTAATCATTGGGCTTATCTTAGATAATTTCATGCTTGTAAGGGATCCATTCGAGTCATTCCCCGGTAAATCAAGAGTCGCTGTATTCCCTATTCCTGCCCAACCGAATATCGCACCTAACATTTGATCATCAGAGAGCCTCCAATAAAGCGAGTCATAGTTCCCTTTCGCAAAAGACCCATTAGACGCATTCTTGTGACTGTTATCCCAACTATATGCCGATCTCTCAACCGCCGCAGAGGCAACTTGTTGTAATATAGACTGCTGGTAAATATACAAGCAGAAGAACATTAGAATAAGCGTCACCATCAGCACAATGGGCATAACGAGAGAAGCTTCAACTGTGAAGCTCCCCTCCTCACTTTTGAGTTTACCCTTCAATAAAGTCATCACTCTTCTTACCAATCTTCTCTAATAAATTTTTAACAATCTTAAGAAGTTGTTCTCTAAAGAGAATAGCTATAACAATAATTGCTGCTATAATCAGAATCATTTCTAGCATTCCTAATCCATCTTCTTCTTCCCATAATCCTTTCACTTGTCCTTGTATCCTTGTTAACATTTCATCATTCCTCCTACATATTCATCATCATAAATGCTGGCGAACCCACTAAAACAACAACAACCATAAATATTACGACCATCGGAAACACCAACTTGGAAGATGCCTGCTCACCACGCGTACGCGTGATCACCTTACGCTTCTCCCACAGAACTCGAGACAGATCTCGTAAGGCAACCACGAAATCATTACCTCCCCTCCGAAAGTTGAGTAGCACTGTGGTCGTGAAGATCGATACCTCTTGTAAAGCACAGCGTTTACTGAAATTCTCAAATGACTGCTGAAATGAATAGCCGCTATCCCAGTCCCCGATCATGCGAATCAATTCACGATATAAGGGATGTTCTATGTGCTCTTTCTTCCGTTCAACACAATGAACAATCGCCTTCTGAACCGTTTCTCCTGCCCCAACAAGTAGCACCATTTTATTCAAAAGCTCCGTCAATTCGATTAACATATCCTGATCCCGTTGCTGAACCTTTTTGTGAAGATCCTTGATCATGGCTGCGGGTAGTAGAAGTGACATACCCCCTCCGAAAATCAACCCCGTCTGTTCTCCCATAATTATGGATAATAAGCAACCTGCGCATAACAGGAGCCAGCTATAACACAACATTTCCCCCAAAAAAAGTAACGTCATTTCACCACTGTATCTCATGCCGTGAATCTTCTGAATAGAACGCTGAACCTTAAAAAAGAAGAATGGAAAACGATTAGAAAGTTTAAGCTTGTCCAATATCCACAACATCGGTGGAACCAACCTACTTAATCGGATACCCTCCATAGGTAACTTACTAAGTCGTTGGTACTTGTCACCGCCGAGCTGATTCAGCACCACCCAACCGCCCACTAGCAGAACCAGCATCATACCGAATATCACAATCATATCTATCCACCCCCCTTACAATTTGATATCCATAATCTTCGAAATCCAGATCGTGCAAGCGCCTAGTCCAATTAAGGAAAATGTTGAAATAATATAGCCGATCCCACTGTACATCGGTTGCATGTATTCTGGAGATGTTAAATTCATGAATATGATCATCATAATAGGCGCAACAAGAATCGCCTTGGATTCGAATCTTTTCTGTGCGATGATGACGGAAATCTCCTGTTGGATATCGAGCTTCTCACTAATGATCGAAGAAGTTCGACGTACTACCTCAACTAAATCTCCACCCGTTCTTTTACAAGAAGTAAATACATCAGCGAAATTTGTAATGTCCTCCATATTAGCGCGTCGACTAAAATCCTGAAGAGCATCCTCAATCGGCTCACCGTACTCCATGCGAGCACAAATAATGTTGAGTTCTCTAATTAAATCGTTCTCTGCTTCAGGATCAAGCATTCGTAAATCTTGGACGGCTTCTCTAAATCCATTCTCTACAGACCGTCCTGCGGACAGAGAGGATGATAAAGAATAAAGGGCCTGCTTGAAGTGTAAACTCATACTTGTTCTGCGGCGTTCTAGCATGTACTTTCTCCAGAAACGAGGAATAACTAAGCCCGCAGAAGAAAATAGCAGTGAAATGATCCATTGATGATAGAACAAATAACCTACTCCGTAAAAAAGACCACCGCCGACCACAATACACATTCCCTTCTCAACCCTACCAAGCTCATATTTACTATAGTCAGGGAGGACCGTTCTTTGCGATTCTCTTACCGGTTCTAAATGTTCATCCTCTTCTTCACAGGTGGAACTTGCCTTCTTTCTAACCCTAGCCGTACTCAACATTTCACCTCCCCTCCATTCTTCATCTGTATTCCATCTTGAATACCAGCCATACGGAGCTTCTCCACATAATGCATCGAATTACCACAAGATTCTAATTGTCCGATAATTCGCCCTTCTCGCTCTCCCGTTTCTTGAAATTGATAGAGTGGATTAAGTCTGACTTCCCCATTCTCCATCCCCAATACTTCACTAATTTCCATCACCTTCCGTGAATGATCACGAAGTCTAGACAAATGAACTAGAATATCTATCGCAGAGCTAATCTGCTGACGAACAACTAGGATAGGAAGATCTGCACCACTTAGTACCATCGTCTCTAACCTGCTAATCATGTCCCTTGTACTATTAGCGTGACCCGTGGATAGACTTCCATCATGCCCCGTATTCATCGCTTGTAGCATGTCTAGACTTTCACTTCCACGTACCTCGCCCACAATAATACGATTGGGCCGCATCCGTAGAGAAGATCGAATTAAGTCTCGTATCGTAATTTCCCCTCGTCCCTCTGTATTCGCATTACGAGTCTCTAAGGACACTAGATTAGGTACGGTCAAGATCTGTAGTTCAGCCGAATCCTCAATCGTGATCACACGTTCATCTACAGGTATATATTGAGACAAGGCATTTAGAAATGTCGTCTTCCCTGACCCCGTCCCCCCACTAATAAAGATGTTGTACTTTCCAACGACTAACCTTTGTAGAAAAACAGCCGTCTCTTCACTGAGCGCCCCTCGCTTCACTAAATCATTCATCGTCATCGGTGACTCTGGGAATTTACGAATCGTCATTGTTGGCCCCTTTAGTGATACAGGCGGGAGAACAATATTAACGCGGGATCCATCCTTCAATCTGGCATCTACAATTGGAGTGGATTCATTAACAACTCGATTCACGCCCGCTACAATCGTCTGGATAATATCCTCTAGACGATTCTGTGATTCAAATTGCACGGGCAGCCGCTTCACTTCACCCTCTTGTTCTATAAAGATCTCCTGATGACTGTTGATCATGATCTCTGTGATCGCAGGATTATCTACCAAAGGTTGAAGTACATCCAATCCACGGAAGGAATCAAAGATTCGAAGTACCAGCGTACGCTTCTCTACTGCCGTTAGATCCTGAAGATCCTTATGTCCAAAGACTGTACGCTCGATATAACTCATTAATTCAGCGTCATCTACTGCTGATGTCACATCTAGTCCGGATCGAACAGCAAGCCTAATGACTTTAAATATCTCATCATCCATAGAAATTGTCCCCCGATCCCATGATATATCTTTGCAATGCCTTAGTTGGATTCATAAGATGCCCTCCTTCCATGACGACAAAAAAAGCACCGTTTAACAACTGCAGTTACGCGGTTATTAAACGGTGCTTCCGTTTACGATCTATTAATTTATCGTTAGAATATCACAGTTTGCTCCAGTCGGCAAGTATGAAATGAATAGATAACTTTTTATCATCATTCAACCCTTTCTGTGATTACTCTCTTCTATTAAGTGGAAATAATACCTTTAGCTTTCCATTCTTAATCGCAATTGAAAACCAATGGAGGTTTTATCATGAAGTACATATTTCTTTATTTCATGCTCGTATTTTTGGGAATATCTATTATTGCCACAATCGACCTGTTGTCGGGAATGAGCCTTTCTATGGCATTCCATTCCATTCATTCCGCCTTTACTATCACAACCTTACAAGAGATTATTGTGATGATCGCCTTTCTTTCCATCCCCTTTATTCAGGCATTGCCCAGTCTTAAAGAAGCGAAGTAGAACGAGTAAATAGGAGAAATTCTCAATATAAGCTTATCGGTAAAAACTGAATCTCTTGCGTATGCGATGAACAATAAATATTAATATATGAATCACTGCACATAGAAACGGCGAAATATACTTCATAAAGGCCTTTCCCTCTTCTAGATGTACAGGATAATTCTCTGCACTGATAAATGAACTAAACAAAACAACAATTCCAACAGGCTCTGCCAATTTCTGCGGTTCCTGCACCTTAAATAAATCAGATGTCACTGCCATAGCAGCATAACAATAAATAGTAATTTTAAAAAACACCAATAATTAAGGTTAAGATAACAAGCGCATCTAAGCGTTGTATAAAATTCGCCAAATTAACTAGCGTAATCGTTGTGAACATCGGAAAGGTAACCCAAGCATATATATTATCTCCAATTACTTACATTTCAACAGCATGGGTAAAACTCAACAGTATCGCGCTTAGCACGATTGCAATAACCCCTGTTTTCTTGGCCGTTTGAGATTTATTAAGATGGGGCAAAATCGTTGTGAAGCATACGAGTCCTCCAAATGGAAAGATCCAAATGCTAGCCTCCTTGATTCCCTCATTTCTAACCAAATAGGGATTAATGGAAATACCAGAATGATCCTTCACTTCCTGGGCTTCCTTCATCTCGTACAAGAGCCTCGATATACTCACTTTCCTGCACAACCATAACAATCTTCACAGGGACCATACTTTCCCACCTTTCCAACATAGAACAAAAAAAGCACCGATCACAAACCGCAATGACGCGATTAGTGAACGGTGCTTCCGTTACCAATTATATTTCCACTGATGTACCATACTATCTATGTGACAGTAGGAGTATTTTCAAGATACAGTCAACCGCTCGCTATCATTGGATCCTACAGCCATTTGTAACCTATAATTTATATTTGTAAGCACTGATTTCTTCTGTATCCTTGCTTTTATACTCGAATATTAGAACGCCTTTATCTTCTTTAACAAAGTGAATAATGTGTTCAGGATCTTGATCTCCCAATCTGTCCTGTGCGATCTCCCTTAAATATTGTTGTTCATATGGAGTTAAAGAAATTACCTCATGAACATAAATAGGTTGCTTCTTCTTAAAATCATAGAGAACAAGATGCTGTGTCGTATATTCCCTCAATATCATATAGTCTTTGGTGTAATGTTCAATCATATATATATCATCTTTTCCAACAAGTTCTGTCAAATCATAAGTGGATACAACATTACCCTTGCTATTCCAGAATTCCGCTTTCTTACCGTCCGTCAGCAATACATTGCCTTGAGACTGCTCTATATTTGTGTCAGGGTAATATCCCATAAAAGAATATTGAGCCTCTTTAGATACCTTTCCATTTTTTACAATTACTTGTCCAGATCTTTTAACAACCGCTGATGTTCCTACTGCTTCGTATAATCTGATATAAGATGTTGTATCCGATAAACGCTCCACTTTTAGTTTTCTTAATTCTTCTACTCTTATCTCTATTTCTCCAATTTTAGAAGCTGCTTCTTTTCCTGTTGCCTGGTAAAGTTCTCCACTCTCTCTGTTCAACCAAAATGTAATATCCTCATCCGTTCCCATCGCATAAGTACTGGAGAGCGATATCTTCTTGTTCTCTGAATTCCACTTTACTTTCTCATTTAAGGATTTAGCCACAAATGTTAGAGGAATGTATGTTTTACCATTAATCACTTTTGCAGGAACATCAAGTGAAATTTTTTTCTTATTAACATACGCGGTTTTGTTACCTAATTTCAGAATTATTTCCGTTTTCACCCCAAACAGTTCTACGGTTTTTGTTTTCTGATCCCAGAACACTTTTAAACTTAATAAATCTCCTACTTCACGAATCGGAATCAGTACTCTTCCATCAATGATACTTACAGGATCTTTTAATTCAACTAGTTGTTTGAATTCACCTAACTCGACTATTACTTTAACGGATGATCCTGCAGCGTTTGATTGAATGGGGAATTGAAGCAGTAATAAAGTAAACACAATTAAATATAATATGTTTTTTTTTCTAAACATTTATATTCTCCTTATCTATATTTGGTATAATTTAACTTCACATATTAAACGGTTATATTTCACAAAAGGTTACACATTTTAAAAAAGAAAATAATAAACATGATAGAATAAAGAACACTCTTGCATATTTAAGCAAGAGCGGCTTTTAAGGCAGCAAATACTATGTTTATTTTGATACAATGATAGTCGCACTATTTCCACTTATCGTTATTGTAGCGTAGTCCGCTGCGTTATTCACTGGAGTTTTAGCTACTCCATCTAATGTTATATTACTAAAGGTAGATCGAACATTTCCGGTTATCGTTGCATCATTCCCAGCGATTGTAGCTAGCAATTTAAAGTAATTCATTACAGTAATGTTTTGGTTGTTTACCTCTAAAATATTTATCAAGTTTGTATCATTAGAATTATAACATCCCGCATCTGCACATATAGCTAGTCCAGTTGTTTTTAGACGAACTGCGTTACTAATCCCCCTTGTGGAGTCATTATAAGCGCGCCAAAATGCAGTAGTTATCGTAGTACCAGGTACATAACCATTACTAGTATGGACTTTATCATAGCCTGATTGACGAACTCCTTCTAAACAAGTACCATTTCCCGAATTGGGTTTAACACAAAGTCTTGGTCTCCATCTTGGCCCAGTACCTCCAGTATTTAATGATACATTTGCATCTACTTCAGCTTTTGATGAACTTAAACCTGTATAAATATAAGTTGCTTCACTTGGAGCGCCTGAAAGTTCTGCTACAGAAGCCAATTTCCATTTAGATTCAAATAAGTTACCCGTCGTGCTTGCAACGGTTACTCTCCCTCCAATACCACCACTAATCGGGTCAGCTTGTACTTGTTGTTCAAACCCACTAGTGTTAGGCACAATTTGTTCTTGTGGTTCAATACCACTAGTAATTGTATCAACTTGTGCTCGTTTTTCAATACTATTACTTGTGAGCTCATTATTAAAAAAGTTCTTCGTCCTTTCTGTTACCCAAAGATCCTTTGAGGTATTTGTCTCTTCATAAAAGTATTCATAGTTTTCATCATTAAAGATATAATTGATCGTTACAGGCTCATCCACAAAATTCTTCTTGCTAATTGACTCTGATGCATATAGTTTCTGTTCATCTGATGCGACTTCTACAGCTTTATCAATAACCTTTTGTAGTTTTTCCACTTCCAGTCTTAAATTACTCTCATTCTTTACGTTTACATTCTTTAATGCAACATTTTTTGCTGTTACATACTCACTTTCTTCTTCCTGTGCAAAAGCTGGGGCACTAATTGATGCTGTTATCAATAATGCCAAGCTAGTTAATAAAAATTTTTTCATAATTTCCCTCCTGAATGCTAATATATGAATCCAAGTGATTATAGCAATAGTCACTATTTTAATCAACCATATTTTAACATAAATATATAATCATTCAATTTAAGTATTTATTATTATTATATTGTTTTAAAATACCAATATTGAAATATTGGTTTATTCGAGGGAGCATATATCCAATATTAAGATATCGTTTGTAGCATATCTAGACTTTCACTTCCACGTACCTCGCCCACAATAATACGATTGGGCCGCATCCGTAGAGAAGATCGAATTAAGTCTCGTATCGTAATTTCCCC